>JAIQGK010000007.1 GCA_020072645.1 Terriglobia bacterium | reverse complement strand
TAACTGCTCTCGACGGATAAAGGTAAGTCGTGCATTCTTATGAATGTCCATTCGGGCCTCCAGATTTGAGTTGACTGCTCATCACAATCAGCTTCTCTGGTTTTGCTCGAATGGACAACCTCTTGAAATGTCACAGCTAGCCCAGTCTTTGGGTTCGGCTTTAGTTAGATCGAACGCCGCAATTTTATTCCTTCAAGTTCATCTGGACTGATCCCACGGCCTCACGGAAGCGGGCTCGAGATAACAAGCGGTGAGCCGGAGTGTAGGGGAAGCATGGATGCTCTGGTTTGGTTCGCTTCCCGATCCAGAGATGCGTCAAAACTAAACCCGAAATTCGTTCATACCCGGTAGTGTCCTAATTTGGATCCAAATTAGGACACTGCCTTCATACCTGATCGCTTGATTTTGCGGGCCGTTGTCACGGCCCGAGAGCGCTTCCAATCCCATTACAACTGCCAGATATCTCCATCCTACAGCTGCTCCTAAAGCCAGGAAGTTCTCCATCTTATTGAATGGCCTGTATATAGGCCGTTGCTCCCAAAAAATTAAAAAGTCTAATTAGGGGTTAAGACCGCCTTAATGTCCCTTGAGCAGAATGACTCATCGGCGCAGTGCTCTGCGCGCGACCATTGTCACAACTATGAACTCGCTTTTCATAAGATGTTTTCGCTGCGCGGTGCTAGCCATGATGCTACTGCTCTCAGGGCTGGCAAGCATGGTCTGCTTCTCATATGACGCAGACGGCGACGAGAGCACTCCTCCCGTGACAATCGAGTTCAACGGTGTTGTCCCAAGCAAGAAAAGCATTCAGATCCCAAAGCCACATTCGACCGCGGCGGCCCAGCACGTTAGCAATGAGCAGCCAGCGCCCGTCGAACTACTAGTGGCCTCGAACGATTCATCATCCGCTCCGTTGCGTGACAAAGAGTCACCGCAGCTTGTGGTTCCTCTCAGGCGCTAATCCTCCAGGCCCAAACTCTCTCTTTTTTCGTCAAGTAACAGCCCAGGCAGCAAGGCACGTCTCTGTTCGCGAATGAGCGCGACAGGCACATCAAGCTAACGCAGTTCGTTTAGCAGCTTGAACCGCCTTTTGAACTTTTACCGCCAGGGAATGACGGAAAACAGCCACATACAAAATTGATCACTTTGCTGGCCAGTGTTTGTCCAGCGGAAAGATCATACCTAACCCATTAAGAACAACCAGTCAGTTGTGTGTTTGGCGTGGAAGTGTTTGCCGGACGCCAGCAGACCAATGAACGAACTCTGAGGAGATCAACAATGAAACCGTCTTCCGGGACTCTGGCTTTTGTGCGCATTTTTATCTGGGTAATCGCAATCACCGTGGCCGTTGGATATTTTGCCCATGTGCGCGCGCAGAGCGGCGGGTTACCTGAACAGGGAATGGTGATTCCGCTGCGCCCCCTGGCTCCGCTATCGACTGTTCCAGTTCCACCTGTATTCGGTATGGAAGGAATTCTTGCCGACAAAACAGCGGCGATTCAGCTGGGTAAAGCTTTGTTCTGGGACATGCAGGCGGGCAGTGATGATATTCAAGCTTGCGCCAGCTGCCACTTCAACGCGGGAGCAGACAGCCGCGCCATCAACCAGGTGAATCCTGGACAGGCCGGCGGCGACAACAACTTCCAAGTGGGCGTTTCCGCGAATGGCTCATTGGGGCCCAACTATCACTACAAAGCAGGTACGGCGGGCGCGGGTTTTGGCGGATACCACGACGGAGATTTTCCGTTCCGAAAAGTGTCCGACGTAAAAGACCGCTTCAGCGTAATTTCCGATGTGAATGACGTCTCGGGTTCACAGGGCCAATTTGGACTGACTAACGACAAGATCACGGTAGATGTTCAGGTCAAAGGCATAGGTATTGATGATGGCTCTAGTGTAAGGGAGCGCCATAACACTTCTGAGGATGGCACCAACGACGAGTTTACATACGGGATTGATACTCCGCACCAGCCCAGCAGCAGAAACCGCCCTACGAACAGTTCTAATAAAGGTAGTGGCGCAACGCAATCCAACGGCGGAAAAAGACCCGCAAACAGCGCCACCGTTACCACGTCGAACAGTATTGAGTGGACGACTTCAGTAGCTGACCCGGTTTTCTCTTATCCGAACCAGGTGGACCCAACGCAACGGGTCAACGTCCGCAGGGTAACCGGCCGCAACACGCCGAGCGCAGTGAATGCGGTCTTTAACTTCCGCAACTTCTGGGATGGACGCGCACAGAACGTTTGCAATGGCGCGAACCCGTTTGGCGCCCGTGACAGCTCACTGCACCTGCTGGTGTTGGGCACTGACGGAAAGCTTGGCCCGGCACACGTTGGCATGGCGAACTCCGCTCTCTGCTCGCAGTCTCTGGGGCCGATTCTCAGCAGCGTGGAAATGTCCGCCGATGACCGCAATTTTCACCAAGTGGGCAAAAAACTTCTGGCACGCGTTCCATTGGCAAACCAGAAGATCGATCCCACGGACAGCGTGCTAGGAATTCTCTCGAATGCTTCGGGCAAGGGTCTCAAGACCACTTACTCAGCATTGATTCAGCAGGCATTTCAGCCGGAGTGGTGGCAGTTCTCACGCCACATCTGCACCGCCGCCGATGGCAGCACGGTAACCGATGTCGATCCGGCTGCGTTTGAAACCTGCCCTGCCGGTACTGACGACTATAGCCAGATGGAATACAACTTCTCACTCTTCTGGGGAGTTGCCATCCAGATGTATGAGAGCACATTGATTGCCGACCAAACGCCCTTTGACAAATACATGGAGCAGCAGAAGACGTACACGCTCATCGGCGACAACAATAAACAGAGCTACACGATTCAACTCGATCCCGGAATTCAGCCTTATTCGCTTTCGATCATTGCGCTTGATCCTCTAGCGGACTTCACCGACCAGGAAATGGCATATGCCTTTGACTACGGTGACGGGCGCGTGATGGGCGTAGGTCTGGACAGCGGCATCATTGATTACGCCAGCGGGACGCTGACGGTGCAATTTGGAATGCCGCCGGTCAGCACCTTCCCCATCAAGATCAGCTATTCGGTGGGCGCTACGCCGATGACCACGGGACAGTTGCGCGGCCTGCTTGTGTTCCAGACAAAAGGGCGTTGCGTGAATTGCCACGGGGGGCCGGAGCTTTCCAACGCATCGGTAGGAACAGTAAGCAGTGTTGGCCCGGCAGAACGAATGATCATGGCTGACATGCAAGTCCGGGTTTATGACACGGGCTACTACCACATCGGCGTGCGGCCAACCGCGGAAGATGGCGGGCTGGCTGGCACCGATCCGGTGGCAGGGAAGTCGCTCTCGCAATCGGAATATCTGAGAGAGCGCGTCTGCAACGATCCCTCTGAAGCAATCATGATCCCGGGACGTCCTGGAGACGGCATCTCCATGGCGCCACTGAACTGCGGTGATGAAACGGCGCGAGGCGGCTTCTTTAAAGCGCCGCAGCTGCGCAACGTGGCGCTGACCGCTCCTTATTTCCACAATGGCAGCCAGTTGACGTTGGAACAAGTGGTTGAGTTCTACGACCGAGGCGGCGATTTCAACACCTTTGGTGAAGAACATCAATACATGGATGCCGACATCGACAATCTGGGACTGACGCTTCAGGACAAAACAGACCTGGTTGATTTCCTGCGCAATGCATTGACCGATCCGCGGACAGTAAGCCAGGCTGCGCCTTTTGATCACCCACAACTGCTTACCCCGAATGGTCATCCGCAAAGCTCGAATGGCTATCCGGTGATAGCGGACCCGAAACATCCAGGTCAGGCCACGACGCAGTTCATGGAAGTTCCAGCGACCGGAAAAAATGGCGGCAAACCTCTGCCGACGTTCCTGGAAAACCTACTGGGGGTGACCAATGGCGGCAATTAATTTCCGGCACAAACCAGTTCGGCAAGAGTTAGACGCTTTCCCCCTATCAGCAAGGCAGAGCACGGTAACGAAATTGAAGGACGACGACGGAAGGAGCTTCAAAATGACGGGTTTCGAACAAACAAAAAATATTCTGAGGGTAGCGGGTGTTCTGCTGTTGCTGATGATGGTGCTGGGCGCAAGCATGTCAGCCCAGAGCCTGAATCCGGTCCCTTATCCAACGCCGGCGGTAGTTCCTCCGCCAGCGGCAATCATGCCGGCCTACCAAACCATACCGGCCGGCGTTTTTCCCGCAGGGCAGATCCAGTATGCCTCTCTGGACGACTCACCAGGGCTGTGCAACAAGGACGACAATCCGGCCCCAACACCTGATAATCCGCCGCTACCCGATGGCTGCAAGATGACTGGCGGCTGGATCCAGGTGAATGACGAGTTGATCCGCGTGCCGCAAGGGACGATTGTCGTTTTCCCGAACACGTTCCTGACGTGGGAAGAAATGTTCGAGTTTAATCCGAACGTTCACCAGACAGATGCCGTGAAAGAAAGCGGCTTGGCGATGGCCGATACGGTCAGGTTCCCCGGCACGTATGAAGTTGGCATTGACGCAAACATCGTCAACGGACAGCACATTGCCGGCATCATCCGCATTGCGCAAGACCCTCTCAACACCGTTTCAGGCTTCATTGAAAAGATCGACTATGCCAACGGCGTGCTCTATGTCGCTGGACAGCGCATCCAGCTTAATGATCCGAAAATCACCATCAACATTCCGAATCCAGATGGCTCGCCAACGGGCGTGATCATCACAAAGGGCCGCTATAGCGCGGGGCAATCACCTGATCCGCGCATGGAAGTAGATCAGGGTAACCCGACGGTGCGCACAGCGATGGGGTATCCCATGTGCATACCAGTGACGCCTCCCGGAACATATAACGGCGAACTGGGTATTCCGGGCGTTCCTGATCCTTACGTTCTGGTCGCTCCCGTGGGCTTTACGTTGACTGGCATGGACGATCCGCAGTGTCCGGAAATCAACCGGCCGCGCGATCCTAACGGCCTTGGCCTGGTGCCGATCTTCATTATGAATGGTCCCGGCGATGCGCCAACGCCTGACAATCCATTCCCGCAGGACCCCTACGCGGAAATGCCTTTTGAAGTGGGCGACTTCGTGGATGTGATCGCGACGCAGGAAGTCGATGACCTGGGCCCGTACATGACGGCGACTGAAGTTGTCGGCAACGTGGGCAGCTATACCGCTCCGGGCGTCGATCCCGCTTACCTCGTGGTGGAAGTCACCATCATGGGCACGTCAGGAATGCCTGATCCTCTTTTCCCGCAAGAAGCCGGCGTCAGAACCAGGGTCGAAGGCATGATGACGGATTCCACGCGCAACATCGATGTTTCCGCCATCGATATGGACTGCAACGGCAACGTGACCTTCCGCGAACCCGCATGGGTTTCGAATTTCACGGTTGAGCCAGGATTGCCGGGCATCGGCAAGAAAGGCCGTTGGCGCGTTCGCTTCCCGCAGGGCGGAGACTTTGAGCCTCCTACGCAGAACATTGGTGCGCGCGTAAGCGGCGGCGTGCTGGGCAAAAACAAAAGCGGTCTGGATTTCAACGAGTATCAGTTGCCTACCGGAGAATTTCTCTATCCGGAACTTCTGGTGCCGGGCAATCCTCCGCCGCGCAACAATTTCCGCGACTTCCAATACCTCGTCAACGGCTCAGGCCCGCTGCCTTTGATCGGCAGTGTGTTTGAGAGCACGCAGCTTCAGTTGGGTCTGGCGCCATCGAACTTCTATCCCAATCAGAATTCAATCCAGCTCAATCCGTTCCCGGATGACACGCTGCCTCCGTTGACATGCACGCCTGGCAACTTCAGTTCAGTTGCGCGTCCTGTCTTCACATCAGCGCCGAATCCGCCGTTCGCGGGTGTAACCGTCACTTTGGATGGCACAGCCAGCACGCCTCCAACCGGTCCGTTTACCTGGTCGCAGATCATCAATCCTGGCGATCCGGTCGTAACGATTCTGAACGCCGACAAAGCTAAAGCCAGCTTCATAGCTCCCGTAGTAGCGGGACCGCAGAACCTGGCGTTCCAGCTCATTGTGGGCGGCGACGGATTTACTCCGGCTTCAGCTCCAGCAACTGTATTGGTGCCGATCGTCGTACCAGCGCCAAATACGCCTCCGACGGTTACTGCTTCAGCCTCGGGAAATCCCGTTGGCAGCGGCACACCGGTAACGCTCACGGCCAGCGCAGTTGATCCTGCGAGTGGCGCTCTCACCTTTAACTGGACGGCTCCGGCTGGAATCGTTCTTACACCGGCTGCGCCTGATGGTTCAGTGCAAACCTTCACGGCGCCAATCGTGCCGCAACTCACAGCGCCACAGACACTCACTTTCTCCGTTACGGCCACAAGTGCTGCCAGCGGTTTAACGAGTGCTCCGGTCACTGTGACTGTGGTTGTGAATCCGCAGGCTGACATTATTCAAGTCACCGTGGCTACCTATCGGACGAAGAAAGCTCGTCTCGTAGTTACCGCTACTGACTTCACTCCGGGTGTAACGATCACTTGCACTCTGGACATCATCAACCAGGCAACTGGGCTACCGTACTCCGCGGTGATGGGACCGAGCATTCCGGCGGCGCCGGGTGTGTTCCAGGTGTTCTTCACCAACATACCGTCACCCAACTTGATCACTCTCACCTCCAGCGGAGGTGGCAGCTCAACCACAGGCGTAACAACCTTGAGGTAACTGACTTAACCGGCTGCCGGACTTCGGTCCGGCAGCTTAAAAACTTTCGAATCGCTGCCAGCCTGTGAACTTCAAGCAGCAGGGTGGCAAGGAATCAGCAGAAGAATCAACTTAAGAGAGGAACCGAAAATGAACTCCAAACCTACGCGGGCCCCCAGCAAGGCTCTGCAATCGAAAAATAATTCCTTGCTAACTCGCTTCGGGACACGCATCAAGGCCATCGCACTGGTAGCTTTGTTATCCACGGCCAGCGCATTCGCTACACCTAGCACGCAGATCGCCAACCAGGGCATCAATCAACCCCGCGGCATGGTTCGTTCCACGGTGCCGAACCCTGTCATTGGCGGCCTGCCGCTTCATGATTACTGGATCTCGGATACCGTGCGCGGCTTTTGCCGCATCGACCAGGTACCCGATCCGGCCAATCCCGGATTCACGCACGGCGTGCTCAACGCAGGCACGTGCTATGCGCCCGGCATCTTTGAACCGTCCGATTACCAGGTGGAAACCAACGGTGTGAACGGCTCCAACGGCTACGTTTTCGTCGGTAGCACGCTGGGTATTAGCCGGCTCAACTTCATCGTTGATCCCGCCAATCCGGCAAAGACAGTTGTAGATACGGCGCATATAACAGTCTTCTTCGGCACCGGCTCGCTCTTCACTAACAATGTTTCCATCGGTAAAGCTCCAATTGGTGCAAGCGCCAAGCTTGGTCCCGACGGAAAACTTTATGCCAGCTTCACCGGCGCTACCGACATCTGGCGCGTGCTCAATCCGCTTTCGCCGACTTTCACGCCGGCAGGCAACAAGATTGAGCGCGTTGGCGTAAGCACCGGAATCGGCGGCGTCACCACGGACCTGGCCTGGGTCGGCCACGATCTTTGGCTTGTCGACGTCGGCTTCCTCAATCGCATCCAGAATGCTGACCAGTGCTTTTACACCTTCCCCAAGTGCGCTGCCGTTCTTCAGTTCCAGTTCTTGTCCGTCCACACAGGCCTCGAGTCTGATCAATTCATTTCCACCATCCCGAACGGCCGCTATCTGTATTTTGGCAATGGCAGCCGCGTCGTGCGGTATGACACAACTACTCCGGGCCTGCTTCAGGTCTGGAACCAGAGTGGCACCGTCAACGGCAGCGCTATTCCGCAGGGATACACGCTCATTCTGGGCATCAACTTTATTCAAAGCGCAACACCTACCCTTCTGGCTGACGGCAGCTTCTTTGAAGACATGACCGTGGTGAATGATCCTTTTGTCAACGCGCTGTTCCCGCGCGCCCCGGTCACTCCTCCGCGCAATGGCGCAGGCGTGGGGTGGCTGCTTGCGGCTAGCACGCTGCCGACCGTGGAATCGTGCGTCCAGCCCGTGGGCGTGCCCACACCTCCTCCGTGCGTCAACAGCCCGCTTGGAACTGGCGGCACGGGAACATCGCCAAATCCAGTCCCGACAAAACGCGGAATTCTGTTTGCATCCGGCATCACTCATCCTCGCGGCCTGCTCTTCCTGCAGACCAACTGGTGGGTATCGGACGAACAGTTCGGCTTCTGCCGCATCGATGTGAATCCCGTCACCGGAGCAACATCGCTCAGCCATTGCTTCCATCCGGACGCTACCTTCTATCCCGGACAAACAGCGGCTGCCGCACCCAACGCGTTGGGCCAGCAGAACGTCTATGTGCCGGACGCCTCCGGCTTCTCGTCGAACATATACAGGTTGCAGTTCACGCCTGACGCAACCGGTGGAACAGTTACGCCCACGGGAGTCCTTGCCGGAGCTGGTAGCCGCAAGGGCACCAAAGTTGAAACTGTGGCCCTGCCTACTGGTCCCTCCAATGACGGAGCTCTTTACATCGGCTATTCCGACGAAGGACTCGTTGAAAAAATCACCAACCCGGCAACCGCGCCCGGCGCGGCCCTTCCGGTTGGAAGAGCTTTCAACGGCATCGGCGTAATCAGCATGGCGTTCCAGGGTAATGACCTTTATTTGTCTGAACTAGGGCCGCCACCCATTGACGGCCAGTTCATCAAGAAGGGCGTTGTCACGGCCATCTATAAGGCTTCGCCCAGCGCGAACAACGGAGGAGCTACTCCGGTAAAGCGCGCTATCGCCCGCCTGCAGACTCCGCAGATCATCGTGGAGAATCCCGGCGGCTTCACCATGGGCCCCACCGGTGGAAGACCGTGGTGTCTGCCTCCGTTGGGTGTAAAGCTTTCACCCAGTGTGCCGGCAGATCCGGCAACTACCCCGGCCTTTTACATGGGTACGCTTGGATTAACGGCGGATGGCGTTTTCAATCCCGGCGTAACCCAGGGCCTGGGCGAACAGCCAAGAGTCGATCAATATGACTTCGTCTGCACCACGCAACTTCTGTGGGTAAATGAAGGCTCAATCGATCCGACTCGAAGCCTTAGCAGCCCCCTTGGTCCCGTCACCGCGCTCGGCTTCAGTGGCAATGATTCCTCTGCAGTCCTGGCCATCGGCGACGATCCTTCAGTCCAGGTCCCAACCCAGTCGCGGCAGCATGGCATTCTCCGCCGCAATGGGCCTCCGGGCACTGGCTCAACCGGACAAGGACACGTGTATCTGGTGTTCTAAGAAACGTAGCTGTTCAACTCTAACCGGGCCGGCGCGATTTCTGCGTCGGCCTTTTTCTTGAACCTTTTTTCTTTGAACCAAGAACGACTCTGAATTCGCCGCCCGATCAGCGATAACAACGACATGCCGTTCCGAGAGCCGAACCTACATCTCTGTCACCTTCTGCGGTACTTCCGTGAGGGACAGAGGAATCGGCTCCGCTGGCCTCAAGGATCCACAATCCGGCGCGCACGGCATGAAAGGCATCATCTCTTTCCTCCGATCCCGCGCAAATCCGCGGTAAGCCTTCCTGCTTTCACCCGATGAAGCGTTCTTGTAACACCTTACTCAACTCCAACACCTTCACCGGACACTCAGGCCAATTGTGTTTCCAGCACACAATTAGGTCGCATTGCTTCGCATCATGCATGTGTTTTAGAAAGTTGCGGCTCTCATATTCAAATTCAATCCTGATCCGTTGCCATTTGTCGTCCCCGACCAGGATCATCGCTTCGCAGTCGGGAAACTCCATTCGTATCCACGTCACTACAAATCCCAGTTCGGCGGCCACCGTGCCAAACAGAAAGAGCACGCCCAACTCGTTCATCGGCCCATGGGCCAGCGGATAAGGATGGATCAGCGCTCCATAAAACGGTCTGTCAGGGAAAGGTTGCCAGCGCTTACCTTGCCCAATCGCCGCCCGGAAGATTCTTGTTCGTTCGTCAGTTCCGCCCTGCGCTGGCTTCCACCACCACCCGCCGTTTTCTCTGACAAGCCCTTCAGGCATTCCATCTTTCCCCGCTTCCTCTTTGTCTTTCGCCGTAATCAGCTCCAGCACATCTTTCCACTCTTCCAGCCAGCCCGGTTCTTTCGCGGCTTGGGCTTGAATAAACTGTTTCAATCCGTGTGGCACCAGGTTCCATGTGCCAAAGCGCGTCACCAATGGCTTTTGGCTGTAATGGCTGTTCCTTTCGTATTCGGTGCCGCTGGGCAGTCGTTTCAAGGCCCGCACCACCATCGCCCAGTCGTGAAATAAAGTTTCCAGTGGCACCTTCGCTCCGCCTCCGTACCTCTTCAGATTGCATTCGCGCAGGGCCACCGCATAGGATCCAAAATGTCTTCTTACCTGACGCTTCGTGCAATTGCTCACTCGCATCAGTTGTTTCAGGCTGGGCGCCTCTCCCAGCCTCTCGGCGTATTCCAAAATTGCCGCCAAGATCTTTTGTCTGGTCATCTCATCAAGCTTGCTTCTGGTTACAGTCCTGTTCATCGCTCTCGCTCCGTATAGAAGAAAGTTTTTTCCTGAACTTTGTGGCACAGGCACTGCTGCCTGTGATGGATTGTGGAAGCGCATGCCCGGATCCCCATTGAGCCCGCCTTTGGCTTGGCTCGCCTGCGTCAGACTTAGCTCGTGTCGGTTCGCGGCTGTGGCTTTTGATTTTGGTCTTAGCCAATAGCCTGGCCCTGTGTTTGGCCATGAGTTGGTAGCTAGCGGCTAGAAGCCCAAGACACACATGTCCCTGCATCCTACTTAATAAACTTTTGGATTTAAGATGTACTATCTTCGGGCGGGATTCCCCGATTCCGGCGCTTTCGCGCGATTCCGGCGATTACCCGATCTTTCGTGTCTCGACACAATCTGTGGCCCAAACGGTGGGCCGGCTATGATCGCGTGGTTGCTGGCCTTTTTGGGCTTCCCGCCTCCATCTGGGATACCCTCAATCGCTAACAGCCTTGTTTTCAGCTGCTAATGACGGTTCGCCGCTGCCGCTCCCGGCGAGAACCTTAAGCGCATACTAAACGAAAGGCGAACAGAAGTCAATAGGCAAATTGAGGGGTCTTGGCGTTTACAGCCGTTTTCGAATTGCTGCAATCCGATTTCGGTAAAGAGCGCCCCCCCAGCCCCTCTTTTATAGGGGAGAGTAAGCGCAGCGAAATTGGCCGCGTTAAGGGGATATAAATTCGCTTATCATTAAAATGATGGCAGCATAGGATGTATAAAAAAGATGAATCGAAACGTATCTCAAGTCGCCCAGATTCTCGGAACTGATGTTCAGCAGGTTAAGAGGTGGGCATGGCTCTTTAGGGAATATCTTAGCAAAGGGACAAATCCCGGCAAGGGCCTTACTAGGGTGTTCACGGACATTGACGTATTGGCGTTGATCCACGTGGCCTTGCACTGGGAAGAAGATCCTGACATGGAAGCAATCCAATGCGGATTGGATGGGCGCTATGGTGATTATCGGCATTTTCTTTATCGGAACACTCCCATATTGCAGGAGCCGCCGGAGGACCTTGATGAAACAAGGGTACACGGCCTTTTGTTGAATGGGGGGCTTGTTGACGGATATTTGGAACTTGCCCGAAATTACAAACGAAGCGCAGATGCACTTCTCGACTCAGCACTGAAGAGGGGTGAGGAGGCACGTGATTGGGGCTATCCCGTATTATTTGCATACCGTCATGCCTTAGAACTATATCTGAAAATAATTGGGCGACTCGAAGAACCCACCCATTCACTCCGAGAATGCCTTGACCATATAGAAAAACGTCACAAGCAGAAAGTCGGTTCACCGATCAGAGAATGGATACTTGAGTTTGACAAAATTGACCCTCGGGGAACAGCATTTCGCTATGCCGACGATGAGGCTGCCACGCTAAAGTACGCTGAGTTTTGGGTGGATTTCTTGCAACTCAAGTACGCGATGGGTGTCATCTTTGAAGCTCTTGACCGTTGCGTCTTCGCATTGGAGAGCGACGATATGCCTGTGCGATCATGGCTCTTGCGGGAGCGCCGACAAAAAACACATTTCCAAGTTCCTTGATGGGGAGGTCTTTTGACGGATGCTCACACATTTCCGGTTTGTTCTTCGACTGACAATACTGTGGGTGCCTCATCCTTCGCCACCTTTGCGAAGGGTGGGATTTCACACAGTTTGCCGCACCATATCTGGTTTTTTTACTTACTACGATCACGTATCCATCCCAGACACAAGTGTCAGGGCGAATTAACGGCTAGCGCGAGAAGGGAATAGAGCGTCCACGCCGGCACTCAGGCCGCGGCGTGATTCATGTCCCTTGCGATATTTCGGTGGAATTGTTTCTTGTGCCCTGAACGGCTTTCCTGGTGCGTGTGCGGACAACCTCAACCTTGCATTCCACTTTTGCGAGCAAGCGGTTATGGGGCAGCGTGCCGGGTCCACTCCATTGCGCTGATGCACTCACATTCAGGGTAAGTGCCGCACAGTTCTGCGCCGCGGGGCAGGGCAGCAACATTACCAATGCCGTCGGCAGCGGTTCCATAACGCGGGCAAAGCGGAACCATGTAGTGAGCGGGATTTTCCTGATCAGCTTTTCATCCACATCTCCCAGATCAATTGCAATTATTCCAAAGCCGCCGTTCTGAATCAGAAGGTCGGCGGCCTTGAATGCCTGTTCTACAGCTTTCATCCTGCTGCCGCTGCAACGCACCCAGAGCAAACGGGAGAGACATACTCCATTAGCTTCCGCAGATTCGGGATCGAAACAATCCGTTGCGTCCACAACAGCGCAAACCTGTTCTTTGCCAGTGACTTGCGCCAGCAGCGACACCAGCATGGATGTCCTGCCCGAGGTAATTTCCGCCGGAGAGCATATCTGCGTTAAAGCGCCTTTTGGAATGCCGCCCAGTTCGCGATCGAGGGCCGCGATTCCAGTCGGAAAGACTTCTGGCGCTGAACGTTTAAAAACACTGAGGGCGCCGGGGATCTGGCGTTCAACTTGAGCACGAATTTCAGCAATAGAGGGCATGGCTGGTAAAATTATTCGCTAGTTATTCGCTCCATAAAAGAACTGTAGAACGCCGGTAATCACCTTGTCAATAACTTGTTTTGTTTTTTATTCGATAAGCCTTTGAAAACGGCAGGAATGCCTTTTTCGTCAATCTACTTTTATCTCCATCATCTTGCGACGGACGTTCATTCCTGTGCTATATTGCACGTCTCTAAATTCAACTTTAAGGACCGAGCAAAAGTCCCAGGCAGTACGGGCGGATCTGCTGATATCAGGATCAGCCCACCTTCTTATGCCGCGCATACTGTCCATCTCATACGACAAGGCGTTATTGCACACCAGAGAGCTGATGCTCTGCCGCGAAGGATTTGAAGTCGAATCGGCGGTTGGCTTCTCCGCCGCCGTTGAAGCTTGCAAAGAAGGGGAGTTTGATCTGGTGATCATGGGGCACTCCATCCCTCCGGCAGACAAAGCTGCGATTATCACGCAATTACGAGCAATGTGCGATACGCCCATTCTGGCGCTGCGCCGCCCCAATGACGCGCCTCTTAAAACCGCCGAATACAACCACGATTCTGGAGACCCTCAATCATTCCTCAGCTACGTGAAGGAAATCACGCATCATAAAACGCGATCGGCAAAGTAGCATTTACGTAATTTTCATCGCCGTAACTGCATCGCTGCGCGATAATTTACCCTGAGAGGAACGGCTGATAGTTTGCGCCCATGCAATGGGGCATCAAGGATGATGCCAGGCGTGGATTTCATTGGTTTGGCGTCGGACTGACATGGGCAGAAAAATGAGAGACGATACCAACGTGAAGATGAAGATAAAGATTGTAAGCGTGAATGAAATGGAGAAGGGAATCCTCGTGAACTTTGAGGACGGAGTCTGCGCTTTTTTTGAAGCCGAGTTCCTATACGCGCAGCTGGATAAGCGCCTCAAAGCGGATTTCGGTGACTCGTCTTCAGCTCCATCCGGCGCCGGGTGGTAAGGGACTTCCTTTGTCATCAGTGGCGGGGATAGGCGGATCCTCGCCGATCTGCCGCTGCCGCCGCAAGAATCGTGCGAAGAAAGCAAGCACTAGTTCCCAAAGCTAAACATTAGTACATATTCAGATACCCTGCTGGGCAACCATTCCAATTCTTAATGTATCTTAATGTGGGTAGGTGTTTTCTTCCCCCAAGTTTCCATTGAACCAGTTTTCCGGGTTCGTAAAGGATGCGCCAATTGGTCGCCGCCAAACAGGCCCCAGAGCCACCCAACACGAGACTCTCCGTTGGCGACTATATTGCCGACATTCTGCTGGACGCTCGCCCAAACGGCACTATTTATCATTGGATCGTGCAGCGGGTGGGTTCGGCCGCTATTATTCAATGGGGCCAGGAATACACGTTTGAGGACGCGTACTCAGCCGTCACTACTTATTTAGAAAATCTGGCCCATCCGCAGCAGGAAAAAGCTTAGCCGGCTTTCGGCGTGTCATCTTCCATCGGCGTATCGTCTTCGATTACCGGAAGTTCATACAGCCGGATTCGGGAAGTTCCGGCTTCGGCCTCATCCAGCGCGGCCTGCGTCAGTTCAAAGACGACCGCGGTACCGCATTGGGCGCAACGGGGAAAATACTGATCTCTTAGAAGAGTAACTTCATGCGGGAGCCGATGCTTCTTGTGCCGGACTTTGTAACTTCCGCTCTGGCGAACTATTTCATCGGTATGAAACCTGGGAGGTTTCACCGTCTTTTCCGGAGCGGATTTTGCAAGGAACAGCCGCGGTCCCCGGGCAGCCATTTTAAGACTCCTCCTCCCACTTAAATACGATGCCGGCCGCTCGCGCGCGGCGCACATTATTCCAGGGTCTCTCCTTGCGGTAATGACATCATTGCCGAGCAGCCAGAGAGCCTATAAACAAATTAAGATATTCACCTTGCCGCACTATATTTTTTAGCGCCATTTCGAATCTACTGCTATGAAAGGCAGGTTCATCCGACACATCCTAATTCGTCACCTCCTAAATCCGTCACACTTCTAAATTGACAGGCCAGTCTCCGGAAAGATTCTGGCCTATTTTTTTGCAGGAGTGAAGGCGGGACGATGGCCCCTTCAGGTCTTTGGTTAACGCACCGCGGCGCCGTTCCTATAGCGTTTATTTCTTCTTCAGGCCTTCCTCGATCTTTTTCACGGAGTGACCATACTTCCGCACGAATTCCTGCAACTTGGCTTTTGTAACGCCAAACTTTTTCGTCCAGTACCGCACCTCGTAATCCTCCGTTAAACTGACGCGCGATCTGTCCTGCGGGCCGCGATTCGTTTTGTCATCAGGCATATATTGGTCCCCCTCCACGGTGTTGGATGCTGCAACACAAAGGAACGCAGCATCGAATTCAATATGCAGAAAGGGGTCCGAGACAAGCCGCTCAAAAACGTGGCGCGTTTCGTCGAGCCGATGAAGCCGACCATGGTCCCCCAGCTCCCGGACGATCGCGCCAAGTGGCTGCTGGAGCCCAAGCTGGACGGCTATCGGGTCATCGCCACCAAGACAGGCGGGAAAGCCAACCTGTACAGCATGGACGCCAAGATTTACAACACAGAGTTTCCGGAAATCCATGGCGCGATAACCAAGATGCTGTCCGACAAGGTGACGCTAGACGGCGAAATAGTAGCGGTTGAACCAACGGGCCGCCCAAACTTCAACGCCCTGCAAAATCGCAAATCAACCAAGTTGCCCATTTACTTCATTGCCTTCGACTGCCTGCATTACAAAGGCCGGGACCTGCTGGACAAGCCTATTGAAGAACGGAAACGATATCTGGCCGAAATCGCCCAGGGATTCATCACACCGATCCAGCCGATCATCGTGTTCGAGAGCGACGTAAATCTGGAAACCGCGATCACGGTGGTACGCCAAACCAAGATTGAGGGCCTGGTGGCGAAACGCGCAGGCAGCCATTACCAGCCAGGCATCGAATCCGACCTGTGGCTGAAACAGCGCTTCAATCAGGAAGACAAGTTTTTCATCGGCGGGTACATTCCGGGACCTCGAGGCGTCGGGGAACTTCTGATTGGCGAATACAGGGAAGACGGCAAGCTGTACCACGTCAAACGTCTCACGGCCGGACTTAACCAATGGAACAGACAAGAAATCTTCAAAGCTTTGCAAGACCTCAAGACGAAGGATGTTCCATTCGTGAACCTGCCTGAGAATAAATCAAAACACCAACATGCAGTGACTGAAGAAGTGATGGCGCAGACGCAATGGTTGAAACCAGAGCAGCCGGCAGAAATTGAATTTGTTGAACGCACGCCACATGGGCGGCTGCGCCATGCCAGCTTCAGGCGGCTTCTGTCACGGTCAGGGGAGAAGTAGATCACACCAGTTCGCCCTGCAAACTCTGCTCGCAATTCTGCCGCCTCAGCCCGCATGGCTGCTTCCAGGCCGCCAGTTTCTGGGCCTTCATTGTCGAGGGATACACGGAAATGTTCTAATCAACCACTATGCTAACTGCTCAAGCTGAGCGCCTTCAGCAATTCGTCGAGTACGCCCAGAAGCTAAAAGGCGATGAGAAGGGCGAGGCACAAGTGTTCTGTGATCGCCTTTTCAAAGCGTTCGGACACGACGGCTACAAAGAAGCAGGCGCAACACTTGAAGACCGTCAGTACCGGCGAGGGCAGCGCACCAAGTTCATCGATCTCGTATGGAAGCCTAGATTGATCCTCGAAATGAAAAGCAAGAAGGAGAATCTAAGAGATCACTATCAGCAAGCGTTCGAGTATTGGCTTCATTCAGTTCCTCGCAGACCCAAGTATGTGGTCTTGTGCAATTTCGATGAGTTCTGGATTTATGAATTTGATGAGCAGATGGAGGAACCGATGGATCGAGTGCGGCTCCTCGACCTTCCTAAGCGATGCGATGCGCTGAGCTTTCTCCTGCCGGTGGAAAAGAAGCCACGGTTCGGTAACAACCGCGTCGCGGTCACTCGGTCCGCTGCCGACAAGCTGGCAGTTGTGTTTAATTCGATTATGAGGCGCACCAAGGATCGACTGAAGTCGCAGCGCTTTATTCTGCAATGCCTTGTAGCCATGGTGTCGGAAGACGTTGGGCTACTCCCACATGGAATATTCCTAGAGCTTCTTGAAGAGTGTGACAGTGCAGCTAAGTCGTACGATTTGATTGGGAACCTCTTTAAACAGATGAACAGCGAACGTTCCGCGCAAGGAGGCCGGTACAAGGACGTTCCGTATTTCAATGGAGGTCTCTTCAAGGAAATTGATCCGATGGAATTAACTTCGGGCGAAATCCTCTTGCTGATGCAAGCGGCAGATGAGGACTGGGGCAAAGTACAGCCAGCGGTGTTTGGTTCGTTGTTTCAAAACAGCATGGACCAAAAGGAACGTCACGCCCACGGCGCCCATTTCACTAACGAGGCGGATATTCAAAAGGTGATTCTTCCCACCGTCGTTCGCCCTTTTCGAAAGCGTTTGGAAGACGCCGACACACTCAATAATCGGCTCTTTTTTTGTTGACACATGGGCGAACAAATGGTAGAGTATAGCATTCGGCCCCAGGTTGAAGTGTGTCCTGGGCCATGATCTTTGACAACATAAGCTGCTAACTACTAGCTGCTGGCTCCTAGCTAGAACCGGACAGGCTTCGCCTGATTCAGATCGTTCGACTCCCGGCTTCGCCGTTCGCTCACGATGACAGTTTGAGGGGGCGCGATTGTTGCGCCGCGCGGCTTTGGGCGGTTGCGACCCTCTGCCGACCGAACAGTAAAAATGGAAAAAGAAGGCTGAAATTGGGCCGGATTCGACCGCTGAAAAACTCGAAAAAAAGGCTTCGACCGGTCGGTCACCGCTCGGTCGAATTGCACTTTGGCTTTTGTTTACAACAAAGGGCTATGGGGGGGTGGGGTCTATGGCTGCAGGACGCAGGCAGAAGGCCGTAAGAGCGTTAACCACAAAGGACACGAAGGATCACAAAGGGGGCCTGTGAACTCCACGTCAAGTTCGCGTCCGAATGGTGAAACAACCGACGAGCGCAATGCTGAACACAACCACCAGTCCCGGGCCTTGAGATACGGCTAAACCCAAGAAAACGTGTGCTATTATGGGCCATCAATCACCAAATTTTGCCAGTCGTAATCCATTTTCAACCGAGGTTGATTTGTCCAAAATGATCCGTCATCTGCCGTTCGTGTGTGTGTTAGCAATCGCGCCCATATTGGCGCAGGCCCAAGCTCAGCAGCCACAGCAGCCAGCGCCGCAGTCCGCGCAAAGCCCCCAGCCGCCGGCGGTCGCAAACAGGCCGCAGCCTGTGCAGCCGCAAGCGCCCGTTGCCCCGGATGCGCCTGTGCTCACGGTGCATGGCGTCTGTCCGGCGGGACAGAAGGAGCCCACGGACAAACCAGACGCATGCACTCTGGTGCTGACGCGCGCGCAGTTTGAAGCGCTGGTCTCATCGCTGAACGTTGCCAATACAAACTACCCGCCTCCGGCGCTGCGCGGCTTTGCCACAAACTACGCCAACATATTGGCGCTGGCCAAGGCCGGCGAAACCGTTGGCGTGGACAAAGACCCGCGCTTCCAGGACCTGATGAGGATCACGCGCGCCCGCGTACTTGCGGAATCCTATCGCCGCTATATTCAGGAAAAATACGCGAACCCTTCAGACGACGAGATTGCAGCCTATTACAAGCAGAACGCGGGCAGGTTTGAGCAGATGAAGATCGACCGGATCCACGTTCCTAAAGTGGATCCCACGCGGCCGCAGGACCGCAAGCCCGAGTTTGAAGCAAAAGCGAGGAAGCTTGCCGATGATATCCGCGAACGCGCAGCGCACGGTGAAGACGTTACGTCGCTGCAGGTGGAGGTATATAAAACTTTGGGCCTGAAGGCCCAGCCGCCGCAAACGGAGCTCAGCACCAGTCCGAAACCTACGTTCCCGGCGAATGTGGAGCAGGACATTAACGCGCTGAAGGCGGGCGAAGTGACGAAAGTGGAGATTGAGCCTTCTGGATACAACATATATAAGGTGCGCAGCCGGAACACGATGCCCATGGAACAGGCAAAGGCATTGATTGTCCGCGAAGTTTCACAGAAGAATATTGATGACGCCCTGAAAGCCGCCACCAGCGGCGTGACGTCTGACCTGAATGAGCAGTACTTCAGCCTTCGCCACGCAGCGCCGCCGCAGAGGATTCCGCCGCGCGCGATACCGCCAGGAGGCACGAAGACTGCGCCGCCAAAGTAGGAACTGGATTTCGATCGTTAAGCAACGGTGGTTGCCGGAGTGCAGGAGCACCCCGGCAAAACACCAATTGAGTTAGTGGACTCGAAGAACAATAGTAGCCGTTGGGTTCGAGCTGTCGATGCCGTCAAACTTGACCGTACCGCTTGGCAGCAATTGCAGGTTTGCCGGATTCGGTGCAGTGATGCCGACGGTGACAATCATCTTTTGCACTGCGGCCACGCCATTGACTGGTGGACCGCCCAGACTCGCAATCGTGCAGAGAATAATGTTGCCGCCGAGTCCTGGCGCTGGTGCTCCGCACGAAGCCGGGTTCGCACCATCGGATGGAGTAACGGTCACCGAATTGATGGTCAGAACGCTGTCAATGGTGATCGTAAAAACAACATTATTGGCCGCTGTGGATGAGTTATTGCCGACAGTCCATGTAAGGATCCCTGTGCCTCCCGGTTTGACCGTGGAAGGTGTAGCGCTGCCGGAAACCGAGACTGGAATCTTTATGTCGGGAGGTGGAGGAGGCGGGAGCGAAGGCTGAGTAGTCCGGAATGCCTTGCTGAACGTCAAAGAGACACCGTTCGCATCGAACCCGGTGACAACGGCAGTATCAGTGATGGTTGCGCCGTTCATTTGCGCAATTACGCTGATGTTAAGCACCTGTCCCGGGGCCATGCTGGCCACGTTGCAGATAGTTTGCGTAACGCCTGCTCCCACAGCGGTGCAAGCTCCCGCATCCGGTTGGACCGAGAGGATGAATGCTCCATCAACGCTGCTGAGAATGTTGTTCACTACAATATTCTGGATTGGAAACAGTGACGCGTTTGTAACCACGATTCCGTAAGTTACCTGCGTCGGTGTGGCAGCTACGCCAGCGGGGCCGTTCACCACGATTGTCGTGTTCGGTACATTCGTGATGAGCGGCGTTACGGAAAGAGAAGGCGCCGACTCAAAACCATTCCCCGCTGCGTTGGTTGCATGGACAGTGAATGTGTAGGCGGTCCCATTCGACAGGCCGGAAACTACGGCGCTACCAGTGCTCGATCCCGGAGCAGGCGGTGGAACCGTCGCGCTGATTGCTGTGGCAACTCCGTTGATGCGGGCCGTTACGGTGTAACTGGTAATGCCATTTACGCTTTGTGGAAGCGTCCAACTCACGGCAGCTTGCGCGTCGCCTGCGGTGGCCACTACAGCGCTAGGCACACCCGGAAGACTAATCCCCAGCGGTACGCTGTTGCTGGGAACTGAAAGCGGACTGCTTCCTTGCGCGTTGCTGGCCAGGACCTGGAACTGGTAAACGACTCCGGCGGTCAGTCCAGGGATGGTGACTGATGTAGGAGGATACAGCCCACCACTTGCTGGAGCGATTGCCACATCCGCGAGCGGCAGGCCGTTGGATGCGAAGTTGTTAATCACTCTGTAGCCGGTCACCGGCTGTGCAACTTGTGCAGGACTCCAGCTGACGATGGCGTTCGTACCGATTTCAGAAGCGACCACATTCAGTGGAGCGCCGGGAACGTCAGGCGCTGCCGTGGTCTGGCTGGTCTGGAATAGGCGGCCTGCTCCAGCCGTGCCCAAACCACTGGGATCGTCTCCACTGTATAGGACCAGGTTGGCCGGATCAGTACTGTCTATGACTAAAGCGCCAATGCCACTGAGCGGCGCTGCAACCGGAATTTGCGCTGAGTCGATATAGGTTAGATCGAGGCTCTGCCCTGCGGCAGCGCCCGTCACGTTGCCCACCCATGCCACATTGTTCGCTGCAAGCGCAAAATAAAGATTGTTGCCGTTGGTGGCGGGATAGGCCTGATCGCCGACCATAGCATTCGCTCCGCCAATGCCGGTTAGAGTGCTCGTCGCGCTCTTGTCCGTACACGCTGCATTGGGAGAAACAAGACAAGCCGTATCTGCGTTGCGGATGAAAAATGGCGATTTGCTGTCAACGCTCCACAGATCGTGGCCGATCCAGGCCAGGCCATTGCTACGCTTCTTGTCAGGCGTTGATGACACTACCTGAATGAAGTCCTGGCATGTGCCAAACGCTGTTGCAGTGGCGAGCGCCGGATTATTGAAGCGAATGATTACGCCGCTTCTGCCAAACCCGACCCAGAGGTTGCCCCTAGGATCAAGCACCGCTGAGTTGGGTAAACTCGGGTTTCCGGGCAAAGCGCAGCCCGTCTGTCCGCCGGGAAATACATCCGTAGTGCTGTTGCCACCCAGTGAGAACGTGCTGCTGAAATCGAATGATCCGTTGCCGCTGTCACCCTGGGGAAGGTATTGAATACGGAAAACGCCTCGCGTCGCGGAGCGGTTATCCACAAAGTACAGAAAGTTATTTACCGGCTCGAATGCCATGCTGCCGCCCGTAACTTTGGTCGAGCTAAGAGGGCAACTGCTGTTGTTGATCGCAAACGGCCCGGGTGAATCCAGATCAGGATCAACGCGGCAAACGCCTGCCGTTCCGTCTGCTACCCACAAATGCCGAACGGGCTGGCTTGTACTGGAGTTGATTGCAGTGCCAGACAGCACGATTCCGCCTTTGGCCGCTGTGATCGGGCTCGTGACATCAGGGGCCCCGGCCAACTGGATCGTATTGGTGTTGGCGTTAAGAATGTTTTGCGCGCTAGCCGCCGCACTGGCGATAGCAAGGAAAGCAACCAGGCAGTACAAAACGTGAGTGGAAGAGTTTCTTACACTCCGAGTGCCTGACTTGTCAGGGGAGTTGGACAAGGAGTTCAAGTGACGTACCTTTCTGTCTCGTAAGCTCAGGGCTTCGAGATCTTCATGTAAGCAGCACCCGTCACTCTGACAACACTGTTTGGGACAGCCGGAAGATTGCCAGAACACCACGAAAATTCAGGATTGAGATCCTCCGTGGCTGGTTCCCTAGGTATGGAGGATTAAAGCAACATCTGTAAGTTGCTGTTGCAGGCTTGCCCGGCGAGTGATCCAGGCAAGCCCGCGCAGCGGTTCTACTGTCCCACAATTTTTACCGTGAAGGACTCGTTGCCCGGCTTGGCTTCAATGCCATCAAATGAAACCGAACCGGTGCTGTTGAAAGTTCCCACGGCATTGATGACCACGTTCACCGTAACGGTAATTGTGCCGGCATTTGCCAGAGTGGGAGCGGTGCAAGTCACCGTCCCGCCCAGCGAGTTGACTGGCGGTGTGGTGCAAGCTCCCAGAGTGGTAGTTGCTGAAGTGAAGCGCAGGCCACTGGGTATGACCTGCCTGAACGTTGTATTGGGCGCGTCCACACCTTTGTTGCTGATCGTCCAGGTGTAGGCGTTGGTTGAATTCACCTTGCCGCTACCGTGCGCCGCCTTGCCGGTGATAGCAAGATCGGTTGTAACCCCGGTGGTTGAAGGCGGAGGCGGAGGCTCAGCGGTTGTGACGCTGGCGCTGCTGCTTACCAAGGCAGTGCCTGCTGTGTCAGTTCCGCTTACCGTGGCGGAGTTGGTGATGGTCTGGTTTTGCATTTGCACGAGCACGTTGATCCGTGCGACGCCGCCCGGAGCCAGCGAGCCCACGGAGCAGGCCACGGTGAATACACCAGCGCCTCCGCCGGTACACGCTACAGGTCCGCTGCCCGCAACAATATTTACCAGCGGCTGAATAGTAGCCGTGCCTGACACGCTATTCGCCACCAAGCCAGCCTGCGAATAAGTAAAGCTGGTGTTGGACGGAACAGTGGCAATCGGGAACGTGCCGTTGAAGGATGGATCAGCAACGCCGGCAACGGTTACTGTTTGGCCAAAGGCGAATGCTCGAGGCGCTGTCAGGGTGATCGTTACAACTCCGTTGGCATCGCGTGAAGCGCTGGCTATGCTGGCCGGAACTGTGTTCACCGTATCCACCACTGTGATGTTTGAAGCTGGGAACGGCGATGTGTTTGTCACCGTGATGTTGTAAGTCAGTTGCGTCGGCGTGGAGGTTACTGAAGTCGGCCCTGACATTGCGATGGATACCGTGGGCAGATTTGCCGCCGAAGGAATGACCGCATTCGACAGATTCGACGCAGCGCTGAATCCCGCGATGTTCGTCGCTTGCACCGTGAACGTGTAAGTATGGCCGTTGGTCAGGCCGCCAACCAGCGCGCTGTCAGTGTTCGATCCGAAAGCCGGCGGCGGAACCGTGACAAAGATTGCAGTGCCAACTCCGTTATCCAATACGTTGACCGTGTAGCTGGTGATGGGCGAGCCGCCATTGCTGGCGGAAACGGTCCAGGTAACGAACGCTTCGGTATCTCCCGCAACAGCAGTTGCGCCCGTGGGAGCGCTTGGCACGCCGATACCCGGAGGTGTGATCGTATTGCTTTGCGCGGAGAACGCGCTGGTACCGTTGCCGTTCGTCGCCGAAACTTCAAAGGCGTAAGAAACACCGTTCGTCAGTCCGGGGATTACAAGCGAAGTCGGCGGATAGATGGAGCCAGGCGCGGGATTGACGACGATATCCGCCAAAGGCGCGCCGACCGAGATGAAGCTGTTCCGCACGGTGTAACTGGTCACCGGCTGCGCGATTTGCGCCGGACTCCAGCTCACTGTGGCTTGCGCATTGCCAGCCACGGCGATGACATCCAGAGGTGTTCCTGGAGCCGCGGGGCCAGCGGAGGTTTGCGTTGTCTGCCACCAGCGCGCCTGGCCCAACAATGGCGGTACCACAACTGGCCCTGGATCTTCAGCCGAGTAGACCACCAGGTTCGCCGGATCTGTCCCATCCACTGCCAGGCCAACGACGCCTGCGAGCGGAGGAACGGGCGCCGGATCAGTGATATAAGTTACTGTAAGAGTCTGACCGGCCGGGCCTCCCGCCACATTACCAACCCAGGCAATCTGTGCTCCCACCCCAAAGTAAAGATTGTTGCCATTGGTCTGGGGAAAGAACTGATCTCCAACCAGGGGGCCCGTTGCCCCCACCGCGGCCAGTGTGGGTATAACCGTTCCATTTGCCGTTGTGCAATCAACGCTGGGAGGAACCAGGCAGGTTGTATCGGCATTGGGAATGACAAATGGAGAAGTTCCATCGCCGCCCCAAAGGTCGTGACCGATCCATGCCAGACCGTTGCTGGTGGCGCCGTCCGGCGTTGTTGCCACTTTTTGTACGAATTGAGCGCATGTGCTGAACCCGGTTTCTGACGCTGTGCCGGGACTGTTGAAACGCAGAATGTCGCCGCTATCCAAAAAGCCAACGTAGAGATCACCCAGAGGGCTTAGCGCCGCACCGCTCGGCTGAGTGCCGGTCGTAGGCAATATGCAGCCAGTACCACCCAGAAAGTGGTTGGCCCCTGCGCTACTGCCTAAAGTTAGTGCGGTGGTCAAATCAATCGCCCCATGACCACTATCTCCACTTGGATTGAAGCCAATACGAATAACGCCCTGGCCGGCAGCAACGTCGTCTACAAAATATAGGAAGTGTTTTGCCGGGTCATAGGCAAACTGTCCGCCAAACGGGATCGCGGCGCCGCCGCTGATAATGAAAAACTCGCAAGTACTATCGCTCATGTGCCAGGGACCGGGAGCGTCAATTTCCGGGTCCATGCGGCAGATACTGTCAAAGCTGTCCGCCACCCACAAATGGCGCACGGGCTGTCCTGTGAACTGGCTCGTGGCGGTGCCTTGCAGGATGATGCCTGCCACAGGATTGGTGTTGTGATCTTGCGGATCCTGAGCGGCCTGGCCGGAGAACAAGATCGTGTTCGTGGTGGGATTCACTGGTGTTTGAGCGCTCGCTGAAGTCGCGGCGACAAGAGCAATCATGAGGCAGAGCCACATGATCTGAAGAGAATACTGCGCACCTGAGCGCTGTGCGTCTTTAGTCGAGGGGGATGTCATTTGTACCTTCCTGTTTTTATTTGTTCTTTGTTGCATCTCTTGGCCCCCGGAAGTTGTGGCTAAGAGCAGAGGAAAAAAGGCCGGGCCTAATGGCCCGGCTGCCCAACAATAGGACTTTGTGAAGTTTTAATTTAGGAGAAAAAAATTCGCTTCTATTCTCTGAGTCCTCCTCTTGAGGTCCCCGGCGAAAAAATCGCTGACCTCAAATTGTTCTTCACTGAAAGTGACACTGGTTTACAAGCTCACCCGTGTCCGGGGCAGGTCTGCGTCGCATGCAGAGCTCTCCTGGAAACGGCGGGCATCAAGTCATGGATCATTCAGGGACAAGTGCTGCAATTCCCAAAATGCGCGATCCAAGTGCTGTTGTGCTTATGTTTTGTCGTAGCAGCAGGTTCTGCGTTTGCTTCCGATTCAGAACATTCAGGTCCAGTTGGTACTTGTCTGGGTCCTGGTTCTGTTGGCTTTCCCGTTATAGAGCAGGGAACAAGCGTTCTTCGGAATTAGCTACGACGAAAAGAGAAATTGGAACGAGAATTAGCGCCTGAGCGGAACAACAAGTTGCGGAGATCCCTTGTCCATATCCGTGGCCGGAATGGAAAGGTAATTTACAGATGCCAGAAGTTCGGTGGAAGCAGGCTGAACGTTGCCAACGTGCTGGGCAACAGTGCTCGAACGCGGACTGGAAACCTGGATACCTTTTTTGCTGGGAACAACACCGTTGAACTCAACCGTCACCGGAGGCGTGCTGTCGTCGCCGTCCGCATCGTAGGAAAAACACACCATACCGGCCATGCCTGAAAGCAGCAGCATCATGCCAAGTACGGCGCCACGAAGATATCTGATGAACAGCGGTTTCATAGTGTTGTTACACAAGTCGCCAAACAGCATTTTGGCGATGTACAAGTCTGCTCAATTGGCATTAGAAGATCCTTAATGCAAGATTAGAATTTCTAATGAATTTGAGCGGTCGAACGGGTCAAGAATGAGTGACGAAGATCACGGACATCTCCTCAACGACCTGCTAAATGTCAATGGTGTACCCCACTCCCCTGGCTAATCGTCCCTTCTGAAAGGTGCCATTAGCACAACTCTTAGAAAGTCGGCTTCAAATGGCATCTAAATCCGGCATCGCTGCAAAATCCGCTGTTCTGGAACCCAACTACGCAAAAGCAGGGAGCGCCCCGTTTAGCCTGGAGACCACTTCAGGATCCATTCCACATCGCCTCGCCAGATACTTCGCAGGGGGGCAAGATGGGCAATCGCCCGTGGGAATTAGAGTTTACCTGACGATCATATTGCTAACCTACGTTCCGATGTATCTGGCTGCGGTGGCCAGCGGTCTTCCTTTGGCGAAGCCGTCAATGTCACTGCATCTGCCCTTTCTTTACGATGTGAATGTGGCCTTCATGTTCCTGGTTTCATTTCCGGTCTTGATCGGGATCATAGTGACGGACCAGGAAGTGCTTACCTCGGCGCTCCGGCAGGTGCAACTGGAAAAAGTGTTGATCATGTCACGAGATGCCGCTCAGGGCCTTAGAACTCGCTGGGAGCGGAGATTTCGCGCTATCAATGTAGCGGCTCAGGTAATCGGCATTCTTACCGGAATCACAATTGCCTGGTGGAATTACAAGGTGTATGTGCAAGCCCCCGTGGGTTTCTGGGCTGGGCCGGATGGCAAACTGGTCTCGGTTGGATACGTGTTCCTGGTGTGCTGTGCTTTCTGCTACGCGTTTGTGCCGCTCTTTATCATTCGCTGCCTCGGTTTTTTCTTTTTCCTCAAAGACGTGGTATCCAAAGCGGAGCTCCATCTCCTGCCTTTTCACCCGGACCGGTGTGGAGGGCTGCGGTCAGTCGGACGGATTGGCATGCGCAATCAGTACGTTCTTACCTTTTTTGGGATCAATGTTGTGCTGCTGATTATTGTCTCTTTCCATTATTTTAACGTGCCGGGCTATCTCGCCTCGTTGATTGCCGCGGCAGTAGCGGCTTACTTGCTGTTTGGCCCGCTGGTCTTCATCGGCCCGCTACTGCCGTTCCGTGCCGGCATGTTGCAAACAAAAAATCTGCTCATGGGAGAAGTTGCACAACGACTTCGTATTGAATTGGAGAGGCTCCGCCAAAAACTGCCAGCAGGAATAATTGCAAAAGAGGACGAAGAGCTCATTGACCGCCTTCGAAGGATCGGCGCTATTATTGACGAACTCCCGGTCTGGCCTTTTGATGCAGGTACACTGCGCAAGTTCCTCACCGCTTACATTATTCCGGTACTAAGTGCTGTGGCGTATCCGGTGGGTAAGGCCATTTTCGATTGGCTTGTATCGAAGAACCTGCTTCCGCTTGGGTAAATTTTGACCAACCCTTCTTCTAGCCATCCGCCCACTGGTTCAGAAGCGCGTTTGTCTGACTTGCCGAAAAGCCAGCCACGGATCTGTTCATCTTGCGCGCAAATAAATCCGGCCGGCAGCTTACAATAACAAGCTATGACCTCAATAAGAGAATTCCGTTGTGAAATCTGCGGGAGGGAAACGACCGATCCCAAGCACTGGTTTGTGATTCAATGCGGAAACTCGACCCTGACTGTCATCAAATGGGATTCCGAGGCGGCCAATGCAGCGGGCGCGAGGCACTATTGCGGAGAGGCCCATGCTCAGGTTTACATTAGCAGATGGTTTGAATCTGTCTGTTCGCCGCCCAAGCCGGACTTTTTACGGCCATCGCAGCGAAGTAGTTAATGGCCGTGCGATGAAATTTATACCAAATTAAAAAAGGCCGATAACGATTCGCAAAAGATCGGGAATTTCTGCGCGCCAGGGCTGCCGAAAGCCGGTGGCAGCCAGGCCGAAAACACCGATCCGTGTCCTGACTAGCTGGTCGCTTCGAACCCACTACCGCTGTCATTTGCCGCCTACCAGGCTCACAGTCTTTGTGTTGTCATCCGGCACACGGTCTATCAGCAAGGCGAACGGGTCTATTCCGGCTTTTTCCGGCAGCGAGTTCGTCACAAATGTAAAAGTCGCGGCAGTTTGCGTGATGTGCTCTCGTTCGCGATAAAGCGTGTCACCATACTTTTTGCCCTTGGCAGGCTTGGCGAATGCGCCAATGTCGATGTAGTCGTTGATCGGGACTTCGGTCTCATTTCCCTTTGCGTCAGCTTTGTATTTGCGTGCTTCCACTTTTATCGTCACGTCATACTTACCGTCGGCGCGTGAATGGGCTGTAGCGTCAAGCGTACGGTTGGAAAAAATAGTGATGTCTTCAAACAGGTCCTTGATCAAATATTGCAACTGCGGTGGCGTTTGCTCTTGTAATGCATCCACCAGCGCATGTGACGTGGGATAAGGCGGCTGCGCATACGCATACTGCTGGATCACTTTGCGCAACGCCCGGTTGACCGCTTCTTCGCCAATCATCTCCTTGAGGTAATACAACACCACGCTTCCTTTGCGATAGTGAATGTATCCCTGGTTCGCCTCCACCGTCAGCAAAGGGCGCTCCTTTAACCGTTCCGCGCCCCGGGAGCGCAGATAATTGTCCATCTCATACTTAAGGAATTTGCGCATCGTGTCGCGGCCATATTCTTTTTCCATCACCATCAGCGCGGAATACTGCGCCAGGGTTTCAGAAAGCAGCGTAGCTCCTTCCATATCCGCGCCAATCACCTGGTGCGCCCACCACTGATGGCCCATTTCATGCGCGACCACATAAAAGACAAAATCGATATCGTCGGGCTTGTTGATGTTGGCGATAAAACCGATGGCCTCTGAATACGGCATGGTGCCGGGGAAAGCCTGGGCAAAACGGGCAACGCGAGGAAACTCAATAATGCGGGCTTCCTTATGGTAATAAGGACCGAAGTTTTTTGTGTAATAATCCAGCGATTTCTTGAGCGAATTCATCATTCGCGGGACGTTCCACGGATGTTGCCGGTCGTAATACACCTCAAGCTTGATTCCATTCCATTCCTCCCGCGCCACCTCATAGCGGGCAGACATGAAGGAATAAAAGTTCATCGACTGGTGATCGAGCTTGTATTCAAAATAGCGGCGGCCATTCTCCTGCCATTCCCGCAGGAGCGAACCCGGGGCAATTGCCAACTGGTCGGGTGAAGTGCTAATGACCGTCTGCACATCCACCCAATCGGAATGGCCGCCCAGGTATGTCTCCATGCAATCAGTCGTGCAGTTGCGCTCAAGCACCGGCATCAGATCGATGTCTTTTAATCCAAACTTTTTTCGATCATTTGGATCAGAGAGCTGGCGTTGTGAGTTATAACCAATGACCGGGCCAATCGTGTTATTGAAGAAGGTCCCGTTCTGCACCAGTTCCACCGTGCTCAACTCATTTTCAAAGCCGCGATTTTTGCTCTTGACCGTGAAGTGCATGGTGCGGCTTTCACCGGGCTGCAGAGGTGAATCGAATTTGTAAATCCGATAGTAGAGCTTCTCATCGTCTTTGCTGAGGGACGCTCCCGGTATATCAATGTCGGTCACATAGTTGGGACCAGTGGTGAAGTGAATTTCGGTAAGCGGTTGCGGATATGGGTTTTGAATTACCTGCTCCGCACGCATCGTTATGTTGCGTGACTCTGGATAGACGTCAATGGCGTACTTCACGCTGCGGACACGCGGCTGCAGTTGCTTCTCAAACTGCTTGTAACTCTTTTCGTATTCGGCCTGGCGGCGCTGCAGGGTCTTGGGGCCAACAACGCGATTGATAACCGTGGTGTTATACCAGATCCAGACGCCCGTACAGGCAAAGGCCACCAGGCACAGAAGTGTTGCCGAAATCCAGCCACCGTGGAACCGTAACGCAGCATTACGACGCCGGCCCCGCCAGCGGTCCTGTTTGCCGCGCGGCCAGAACATTACGGTAAGGATCGCCAGCACCCCGCAGAAGATGAGCCAGTAAAGCGTGTACCAATTCCATGCGGTGCGATACGGCGCTTCCCCAAACATGTCTGAATAAGTTTCGGCTGACCTGGCGCCGAACTGCACCAGCCTGGTGGCTACATTCAAAGGCCGCCATATAAACGCGTTGGCTGCAATAAAAGCGATATAGAAAAAATAGCCAAGGTACTTGTTGGGCGAAAATACATGGATCAGGAAAGCCAGCACGCTCAGAAATAGAAAACCAGATGCATCGCGAACCAGAAGCTCATATAAATAGAGGCCAATCTGGTAGCGATGGTAACCATGCCAGGCCTGTACCATTACGCCGCCCAGCAATGCCGCGCTCTGCATCAGCATAATCATCAAAATTAACGTGAGCAGGCGCGAGGCATAGGAAATCCAGTCGGGAGCGGGCGTGGAATCAGCAATTTCGTCCATGCGTTCATCACGGTCTTTCCAGACAAGCACGCCGGCATAGTAGGTAATCACGATGATCACAAACAGATACAGCGTGCCCCGTATGAGGTCGAGAATCCAATACGTGACCGGAAGCGTCTGGTTGCCATAGCCTTCAGTAGCGCTCAAGGCAAGGCTGGGAATGCAATTCAAGAGTGATGCAACAGCAATCACAACAAAGAATGTGCTTCTTGCCATACCCAGGAAGTGGATCTTGAATGAGCCTACAAATTTGGCCCACGGCGCATCGTGTAATTGCGGGCGGGGCAGAGCAATCGCGACCGGTTGGATAGCTTCTTCAGTATCGGCTTCAATGGGACGGGGCTTGGTGCTTCTTTCAGCAAAGCTGAAACGAAAATAGGCTGCGGCAAAAGTCAGGCAGCCAACGCCGACCCAAAGCAGGCGATTCCAGAACAACAGCCCCTGAAGCCCAATCGAGAGACTGTTTTTGTCCGCGACCGTCCAGTAACGTGTGACCAGATCAAAAGCGCGCGTGCCAAAAGGATCGAGAAGTGCGGCGATCTGCTCATGTTGAATGTCCTGCAGAAGATAGCCGGCGACACCATACCCAGTAAGCAGTATCAAAGCCGCAACAAACGAAACGATCTCATTGCGGGCCAGCACGGCGATGGCAAAAAGAACTGCCGCCATGAAAAATGCGTTGGGCAAAGCAAAAATGACAATGCCGTTCAGGTGCGCGGCCCAGTTCACCCGTCCCCATCGATCAGCATCGGCCCAGGGCATGTACTTGGCCAGAAGTATGCCAATAGAGACACCCAGCATGGGTATCACCGAGATAAGAGTGGCGCCAATAAAACGGCCTATCAGAAAATCAAAACGTTTGAGGGGCGTGGTAAAAATAATCTGATAGGTATTGTGGCTGAAATCACGAATGGCGGCCGCAGTTACAAATGCCGTGGACATCAGCAGCGTGAGCAGCCCAATGAACGAATAAAAATTCTGGATGACATAAGGCGCGTTGTGGTACGTGTTGGATAAAGAGTTGCCTACCTGTATCTGGTCAGTGCTGACCGCGCCGAAGATCAACAACGCGATGAGGAACAGGAAAATCCAGACCATCCAGGACCGGAGCCAGAAGCGGATTTCGAACAGCGCTATGCGTAGAAACATTGATCGCTCCTAATCCCAGTTCCGGATTTTTGTAAAGAAAACGTCTTCCAGATCTGCCTGGATGGGCAGAAACCCGTCGCCAGGCAGCTGCTCTCCAAAGACATGCAGGAAGGGTCGCCCGCCAACCAGCTTGTTGGAGACGACGCGGAAGGTCTGCTCGTAATGCGCCAGCTCTGCCTTTTCAATGGAACGTTGCCAGATCCGACCATTCAATCTGGAAATCGCGGATTGCGGCTCTCCCTGATAAAGCACTTTTCCTTCATGGATGATCGCCATGTTGGTGCAAAGGTCCATCACGTCTTCCACAATATGCGTTGAGAGGATGACGATGACCTGCTCTCCAACCTCGGCGAGCAAATTGTAGAAGCGATTGCGCTCGCCCGGATCAAGACCCGCCGTGGGTTCATCCACGATCAGCAGCTGCGGATTGCCAAGCAGCGCCTGGGCAATGCCAAAACGCTGCCGCATGCCTCCGGAAAACCCGGTCAGCGCCTTCTTGCGGACATCGTAAAGATTGCAGCGCTGAAGCATGGCGGACACGACGTCTTTGCGCTCCCGTGAGTTGGTGATGCCTTTCAGCAGCGCCAGATGGCTCAACATGTCCTGGGCGGAAATGCGAGGGTACACGCCAAATTCCTGCGGCAGATAGCCAAGGCGGCGGCGCACCTCATCTTTTTGCTTGAGAACGTCGATGTCGCCCAGCGTGACGCTGCCGCTGTCCGGCTCCTGCAGCGTGGCCAGCGTCCGCATCAGGGTGGACTTGCCCGCGCCATTCGGCCCCAGCAGGCCATACATGCCCCGCGGAATCGTGAGCGACACGTTATCCAGCGCTTTCACGCCGTTCTTATAAGTCTTGGAAAGGTTCTTGATGGTTAGTTCCATGCTCATACCTCATTGATACGTAAATATGCCGGATAAGTTTCGAAACTATGAACAAATAGTATCCTGAAATGGTATTTGCTATTGAAGAGACGCTCCAGGTATCGTTTTGTCACCGCTCGAAAGGCACTGAAATCCGCGACGCAAGCGGTCCAGCCTGCATTCGGACCCGTGGAAAGATGGTTTGCAGCGTCGTGGCGGCGATGACGAGCTCGAATCGTGGACTTCCTGCCGGGTAAGGCAGGCGCGCTTCGCGGCGTTGCAATCGTCTAATTTGTTGTGGATGTTAGCGCGCTGACAGTATAGCGGCTGCGGCAGAGCGGGTCAAAAGCTCGTAGTGCTCAATCCATTCGGAATCTGCAATGAAGTTACATGGAATGTCTCACATCAGTTGTAGCCGCTTTATAATGGCGCGGGATTTTCCAAGATGCTTGTACTCACGCGTGCTCTCTCTCTTCTGTTCGTTCTCTCTATGACTCTTTCTCTGCGGGCGCTTCCATCTGACCCTGAAGTGCTGGTGGAAGGAACAGTGATAAACAAACTGACGAGCACGCCCATAAAGGGAGCACACGTGATATACACCAGAATCGCGTCTGGCAGTGATCCGGCTGCTTCGCCCATCAGTCGTGACACGGATATTCAAGGTCATTTTCATCTTGAGCTCAAGCCAGGTTCATATCGTTTGTGGGTGGAAAGGGAAGGGTTTGCCCGCCAGAGTTACGGCTCATCTGTTCCGGAAGGTACGGGAACTATACTGACTGTTTCATCAGGCCGGGAACTTCACGATCTCGCGTTTCGAATCACTCCTTTGGGCGCGCTGTCTGGGCGAGTGTTCGATCAGGACGGCGACCCGTTACAGGGAGTCGGAATTCAGGTCTTACGCGTAAGTTATTCGAGCGGCATCCGGCAACTTATCCCCGTGGCCGGCGCCAGTTCTAACGATCGCGGAGAATATCGTTGTTACGATCTGCCAGCCGACCGTTACTTTGTCCTTGCCATTCCTAAAGGTTCGCCGCTATCTCACCCGATGGAAGCGGGTGCGCTCGTCCCTGAAGTTCAGGACGCTTATGTTCCCCTTTATTATCCCGGTGTAGTTGATCTCGAATCAGCAACTGCGGTTCCTGTACCTGAAGGCGGTGACGTTCAGCAGATTGATTTTCGCTTGCAAAGCGTTCGTGCATCCACAGTGCGCGGGCGCGTCTCCGGTCCTATGAAGTTTGACTCAAACCAGGTCCAGGTCGTCCTTGCGCACAATGATCATGGCTTCGCGTCTTACATTGATCGGTCAACGGCCGTAGTGGATCCGGCTACGGGAAAGTTTGAAATAAGACGTGTTGCTCCGGGATCGTATTTTCTGGTGGCTTCGCAGTTAGGCAACGGCCAAGTATTCTCCACCAGAGTGCCCGTTGAAGTTACGTCAGGCGTCCCTCCAGAAGAGGTGCCAATCCACATGTCGCCGGCAGTAGAGGCCCATGGAACCGTGTTGATGGACGACGGCTCGCCGCTTCCCAATAATCTTGTGGTGCGATTGTTGCCGGTCGAAGGACTATTGCCTGGTCCTCCGCCGTCTGCCGCGGTTAATTCAGACGGAAGCATTCGCCTTTCCGGAGTATTGCCGGGAACCTGGACGCTGTCAGTTGAACATTTGCCGGAAAACATCTGGATGAAGAACGTTAGCTTCGGTGATATACGCTCCGCTGGCGGGCAGTTGAACCTCCCGGCGGGCGCGCGAGGACCTTTGCGTGTTGTCTTGGCCGCAAATGGCGGCCAGGTTTCGGGCATCGTGGCAGACGAGGAGCAGCCGCGGCAAGCGACCGTGGTGCTTGTTCCCTTGGAAGCAGAGCTGCGGCTTTCGCCACATGCATATCGCTTTACTCCCACTGATAGCCGTGGCGCATTCATTTTCAAAGGAGTTCCACCGGGCAGCTATCGATTGTTTGCTTTTGAGAGCATTGCTCCCAATGCCTGGATGGATCCTGGGATTCTGAACGGTGTAGAGGATCTGGGCCAGGAGCTTGTTGTAAACGCGAGCGAAAGATTGACACGCCAGCTAAAGCCAATCTCCTATGACGCTGTGCTTCCGTCACGTTGAACGCCGGACTTCTCTCATAGTCCCTTTCAAAGTTCCATTTTGAAACTGCTGGGACGCTTATTTAGAAGATTTTCACTTTTCGCAATCCAGGAGAAGAATGTCGCTGGCCCTGAAGTTTCTAATCAAGTCTCATCTCAAGGAGACTGAAATCTATGAAAAATCCGCTGTCCAGTATGTTGACAAGATCGTTCGTGTCAAAGAGTTTGTTGGTGCTGTCGATATTTGCCGTTTCTGTATTCGCCTCGGCGCAAACGGCTGGCTACGACCTGTTGCAAACCGGGTCAGGTGCTTCCATCGATCTTAGCTCGGTCAATTTGGGCAACGTGCCTCTGAATGGCGTGCCAATTCAGGGCGGTACGGGAACCACTGACACGATCATGCATCGCACACAGGACGTGCCTCAGGGCGGTGGAACGGTACCATTGGAAGTAACCGCATTGTTCATGAAGAGCGCTTCCTCTGTTACCTTCAACGGACAGCAGGTGGATGTATACGTGACCATCAACAATTCCGGTGGAAAAGTTTCCACCAGCGTATTGCCGCAGCCGGATTCTCTTTCCGGATCCACTGGGACCATGACGGTCCGCACGGACGGCACGTTTGACTCCAGCTTCAACGTAAATGCGGATGTGATTTTTGTGAAGGCCGGCACCAGCGTTACAAATTCAGCGAATTACGTTGGGCATCAGGCAGCCAAAACGATCTCACTGAGTTCCACGAACTCCACTTACACAACAACGCCGCCTGCCGGATACCCATCCTCCTCAACATTTCCGTCGGGCGGTATATACCCAAGGCCGGTACATAATGGGCCGCATCCAGTGGTGCCGAGCAAGTGTAGCTCTGGGGTCCAGCCTGCTAGCCCGCAGTCACCCGCCGCCGCGACTTTGAGTAACGGACCCACCGGCTCCGCGACTGCTATAGCTACTTGCATCTCTGCCCAGTGAGAGTAGAGATCAAGGAATAGAACACCTGTACGGGCGGCGCGCTTCTTGCATTCGAGCAAGCGCGCCGCTTGCTCCCGCCGAACACCGGCGGCTTCTCTGGCTGCGATGTGACCTTCCCGTTTTGGAACAAAACCAAAAAAATTTTTCATACCGTTTTGTTTGCCTATTGCTAATGCAATTCTCAAGTCGTAATGTGGATTTCTCTAATCCTGGGGCTGATAGGGCGGCTCCGGGAGGAGAAACTTTAATCAGCTCGCTCGCAGCCGGCAGCAGGTCAATATTTCCGTTCGCCTGCTTGCACTTTCAAAGACTGCGTCTTTTCTCACCGCAAGAAGGGGTCCAGGTCACACATCCCTGTAAGTGACGGGGCGAAGCTTCATCCTTCACTCGTTTAGCCAATCAATACAATCGTGGGCACCCTCCCTCCATTTGACTCATTTCAGCCGCAATGGTTTGTGCTGTTCGTCCGCACAAATCAGGAAAAGACAACTGCGTCCCGGCTCGATCATCTACAAGTAAAACACTTTCTTCCGTGCTTTCGGTCGCTTCGGCAGTGGAAAGACCGCCGGGTTACGCTTGATGTGCCCTTATTTCCCGGCTACGTCTTTGTCCATCTGCCGCATGCGGAACGCATGCGCGTGCTCACACTGCCAAATGTGCTCTATTTTGTTGGTTCGGGCAGTTCTCCCGCGGTCCTCAGTGATGAAGAAATTGCGTGGATTGGACGCGGGTTGAAGTCCGGCAATGCAGTGCCGCATGAATGTCTGAATGAGGGACAGCGTGTTGTGATTACCGCTGGCGCCCTTGCGGGACTCAAGGGAATTCTGGTTCGCAAGGTGAACAACACTCGTGTCGTAGTTTCGCTTGATTCCATTGGGCGAGCGTTTGCAGTTGAAGTCGATCTCGAATCAGTGCGCACACTCAAGAGCACGCCCTTGGTTATCGATAGACCATTGCCGCAAAAGTTTCCTGTCCAGATGTCAGAGGATGAACCAATCGATCTTCCACGCATTTCATCCGGTACTCGGCGTTAGCAATGTTGCCGATTCTAAACAAATTGTTAGTCATCGACCGCCGCGAAGTTACATTCGCGCGTCGCGGATTTTTCGTTGTAAAACCCGAGGTCCGCGACCGACTGGAGCATGTGGGTACGATTTTTCTTGTGGGATATCACGAGGCCCTGCAGGAAAATAGGTTGCAAAGGCTCACTGAAAAGCTTGAGCGAGTCGAGTTGGAGTATCTAGGCTTTGCTTATGAAGGTGCGGCCATGGCGCTGGCGCTTCGCGATGCCTTAGTCCCCGGCTCGAACCTTTTTGCAGAATTTATAAAAGGTGCAGGCAAAAGACACATCTATATGCTTCACGTCGGTGCAGGATGGGCGTGCGCCCGGTTGCCGTGGTTGCGCTGGCGCATAGAGAAAGTTATCTGCAAATTCGATCCTGTACTGCGCTGGCTGGTTCTGGATGGCTATGGATTTCACCAGGGGTACTTCCATTACAAAGAACCCGTAATCAATGCCGTTAAACGCCTCTCTGCGGATGCTCGCCATGTTTTTTATCAAGGATTCGGGCGCAGCTTGTGGTTTGTCCATGGTTGTGATTTTCATCAGATCGCGATAACGATCTCCGGTTTCCCCGACATATATCAAAGCGATGCTTGGAGCGGCATTGGTTTGGCCTGCGCCTATGCTGGCGGCGCGCGGGCTGCGGAAATGAAAGATGCAGTATCACTCGCGGGCTGCTTCACTTCTGCTCTTGCGCAGGGCGCTGCTTTTGCCGCCAAAGCCAGGCAACTGGCAGGTAATAAAGCCGCGCATACGGAAGAGGCGTGTGCTGTTTTGGCCGGGATAAAAACAGAGCAGGCCGCTACCCTGTGTGACCGTGCGCTGGCACATGTCAACAAAAACTCTTCCTCTCCATATCAGCAATGGCGAGAGCTGGTACAGAACTACTTTTCAACTTCACGAACTCCAGTACGAGGGAACTCACATGATTCTGAACTCGTCCAATCGTTGGTTTCGACAAAACCTGACTAAAATTGCGGCAGCTCTGATCGTGGTTTGGGCATGAGTGAAATTGCCCTTGTCGGTATGGCGTGCCGCTATGCCGAGGCCCGTTCTCCACGTGAATTGTGGGAGAACGTGCTGGCGCAGCGGCGCTCCTTCCGCCGCATTCCTCGCCTGCGTCTTAATGTTGCCGATTATTCCGCGCCACAACAGAATGAAGACACTATTTCCGTGACCATGGCGGCGGTGCTGGAGGATTACGAATTCGACCGTGTGCGTTTTCGAGTTTCCGGCGACACGTTTCTCTCCACCGATCTCGCGCATTGGTTGGCCCTTGATGTCGCGGAGCGAGCTCTAACGGATGCGGGGATGACGAATGACAGCGCCAGTCAACGTGAGAGAACCGGCGTTTTTGTTGGCAATACGCTGACTGGAGAGTTCTCACGCGCCAACCTGATGCGCTTGCGTTGGCCTTACGTTCGGCGCGTGATCAGCGCTGCGCTCCAGAATGGCGGGAAAAAGCTTCCTGGCGATTACGCGCGCCTGATCGCCGAGATTGAGTCGCTCTACAAAAGTCCTTTTCCCGCCACGACTGAAGACTCTCTGGCCGGAGGCCTTTCCAATACGATTGCCGGCAGGATCTGCAATTACTTTGACCTGAAAGGTGGCGGCTACGTAGTGGATGGTGCTTGCGCCTCCAGCCTGCTTGCAATTGCCAATGCCTGTTCCGCGCTGCAAGCCGACGATGTTGATGTGGCTCTCGCGGGCGGTGTTGACCTGAGCCTGGATCCATTTGAACTGGCCGGTTTTTCCAAGCTTGGCGCGCTGGCCGGAGATAAGATGCGCGTATTCGATGAACACTCGTCAGGCTTCTGGCCGGGCGAAGGTTGCGGATTTGTGGTGCTGATGCGACATGAAGAAGCAGTGGCGCAACAGCATGCCGTTCGCGCTGTGATTCGCGGTTGGGGAATTTCTTCCGACGGCAGCGGCGGCATCACGCGACCGGAGTCGTCAGGACAGATTCTTGCACTCGATAGAGCTTATCGTCGTGCAGGATACGGCATCGATTCCATTAGTTATTTTGAAGGTCATGGAACAGGAACCTCTATTGGTGACGCCGTCGAGTTACAGGCGCTCTCGCAGGCAAGGCGAGCAGCTAGCGATCACGCTCCAGCGGCGGCCATCGGATCAATAAAAGCCAATATCGGACACACCAAAGCGGCAGCCGGGGTGGCCGGCTTGATCAAGGCTGCGATGGTCTTACAGGCAAAAGTCATTCCTCCGACTACAGGCTGCGACCGTCCTCATTCCGAACTCAATGGAGAGCGGCCTGCGCTACGCATCATGCGTGAAGCTGAGCTGTGGCCGGACGAAGCGCCGGCGCGCGCTGGTGTAAGCGCATTTGGTTTTGGCGGGATCAATACCCATATCACGCTTGAGGCTGCAGATCGTTCCCGTCGCAAGAGCTTTACGGGCTATGAGCAGCAGCGGCTTTCGTCCGTGCAGGATTGCGAACTTTTTCTCCTGCAAGCTTCAGACCTAAACGAATTGGCAGCTCAGCTGGATGAAATCCTCATGCTTGCCAAGGAGATTTCCTATGCGGAGATGACCGACCTGGCGGCTCATCTCGCCAATAAATTGGATAGCGGCCATAAGCCAGTGCGGGCGACATGTGTCGCGGCGACCCCACAAGAACTTGGGCACGCCATTCAGGTGCTGCGCGATTGTTGCGCATCGGGCAGCACGACGCTAATGGATTGTAGTCACGGAGTATTTCTAAACAGCGGTGATGCGCCACCGCGCATCGGCTTCCTTTTTCCCGGACAAGCTTCGCCTGTTTATGCCGATGGCGGAATTTGGTCGCGGCGGTTCAGTGATGTTCGCGACCTATACAAGCGTGCCCATCTTCCACAGGTGCGGAGTGCTGACACTGAGGTCGCTCAGCCCTGCATTGTTACGGCTTCACTTGCTGGACTGCTGCTGCTGCGCTCGTTGGGAATCGAAGCAAACATGGCCGCCGGTCATAGCCTGGGAGAGCTGGTCTCTTTGTGCTGGGCCGAAGCCATGGATGAAAAAACGCTGTTGCGTATGGTTGCAGAACGTGGACGCTTGATGTCCCAACTGGGCGATCCTACTGGCAGTATGGCATCCATTCAAGCAGCCTGTGAAGATGTAAGGCACAGGTTGAATGGCGATCCTATTGTTGTGGCTGCGGACAATGCACCGACACAGACGGTCGTCTCTGGAAAGGCATTTGCCGTAAAGCGTTTTCTAAGCCACCTGACCGCTGACGGAGTCACGGCTACCATGCTTCCCGTTTCGCACGCTTTTCATTCACCGCTGATGGCGGATGCGGCCATGGCATTCTCCCGGTATCTGGAGTCGGAACGCCTGGGGTATATGCACAAAGAACGCCGCGTATTCAGCACAGTAACGGGAACCGTTGTAGAAGAAAATGCCGATCTGCGGCAACTACTCACTGACCAGCTTACGATGCCGGTACTGTTCTCAAAGGCCGCTGGACGCATGGCTGCGGAAGCAGATCTTCTCATTGAAGTGGGACCAGGATCGATACTGACGGATATCATGTCACAGCAGTTTGGTTTGCCTGCCGTGGCGCTCAATGTTGGAGGCGATTCGCTGCGAGGATTGCTGGCCGCGGCTGGAGCTGCATTTGCACTTGGCGCAAGCGTTCATCCGAAGGCTCTTTTTGCCGATCGCTTTTACCGGCCAATTGACTTGCTGCATAAGCACAAATTCCTGCAGAACCCCTGCGAAAGCGTTCCGAATACGAGCTTTGCTCCCGCGGTCGCACCCGTTCTGCCAGTGGTCGCCAAGCCGCTGCCGGTTGTCACACCCTCGTCAACATCGGTCCTGGAAGGACTACGCAGGCTGGTCGCGCAACGGGCAGAACTTCCTTTGGAGACGATCCTGCCTGAAAACCGTTTTCTGGACGATCTTCATCTTAACTCGATCAGCATAAGCCAAATCGTGTTGGAAGCCGCCGCGCAGTCGGGATCGGTTGCGCCGCTCTCTCCGGCAGAATTTACGAATGCCACTCTGGCAGAAGCCGCGGAGATATTGGAACAGAACCGGCATCATACAGCCTCGCGCAGCGAGCAAAAGTATCCGGCAGGAGCGGAGCCGTGGATTCGAACTTTGGAAGTCGAGTTCGTGGAAAAACCGCTTCGAACTCGCCCTTCGCCGCAAAGTGGATCGAGTCAGTGGCAGGTAATGGCAATGGAGCAAGGAGATTTCACACAATCGCTGGCTCAGCAGTTTGAATCGGTTTCCGGTAGAGGAGTTATTTGCTGCGTCCCTCGCGAGCGAAGCACGGACTCAGCGAAGTTTCTGCTGCGATCTGCGCAGCAATGTTTGAAAGAGAAGATTGACCATATTGTTTTTGTCCAGAATGGGGGCGGTGCCGGAGCCCTTGCTCGTTCATTGTTCCTTGAACATCGCGAAATGACCGTCGCAGTGGTTGATGTTCCTGGAGCGTCCGCACATGCGGCTGAGTTGATTGCGCGCGAGGCGATGGGCGCATCGGGCTTTACGGAAGCTCTTTACGACGCGAATGGCATTCGCCGCGAGCCACAGTTAAAAGCGCTTTGGCCCGAGCGGAATGACACAACGAAAGCCCTGGGCGTAGATGACTTGTTGCTGGTTTCAGGGGGCGGCAAGGGAATTACGGCTGAGTGTGCCCTCACTCTGGCCCGCTCTTCCGGGTGCCGTCTGGCCTTGCTGGGACGTTCGCATCCGAAGCACGATGAAGAACTGCAGAACAACCTGAACCGTTTCCGCAATGCCAACGTAAAATTCGGATATTTTTCGGCCGATGTCACCGATGAAGCGGCTGCGTCTGAGACCATTCAACGAATCCAGTCTGAAGTGGGAACCGTGACGGCTGTGCTTCACGGAGCGGGCATCAACAATCCTAAACAGATGGAAGATCTGACAGAGCGCGACCTGCGCACCACATTGGAAGTAAAAGTAGCTGCGCTGCGCAATATATTAAGAGCTCTCGGGGCACACAATCTTCGCCTGCTGCTTACCTTTGGCTCCATTATCGGCAGGAGCGGGCTCCAGGGCGAAGGGCATTATGGGCTCGCCAACGAATGGCTCAGGATGGAAGTGGAAAATTGGCAACGTCAGCACCCTGCTTGCCGTTGTTTGAACCTGGAATGGTCAGTCTGGGCGGGCGTGGGAATGGGCCAGCGTCTGGGCGTTTTAGAGTCTTTGCAACAACAGGGAATTGTGCCGCTGCCGCTTGATCAAGCGCTTAGCTGCTTACCGGAAATGCTTGCATGGGAAAATGCGCCTGCATCCTGCATTGTTACAGCGCGAACCGGCAACTCGCCGACGCTTGGCTTTGGCCATTCTGATTTGCCTTTCCTGCGGTTTCTGGAAAATGTGCGCCTGCACTATCCCGGCATTGAGCTGATTGCCGATGCGGAAATTTCTGCCGACACAGATCCGTATCTGAAAGATCACTGCTTCCGGGGAGATCAAATCTTGCCGGCCGTAATGGGCATGGAAGCGATGGCGCAGGTGGCAAGCGCGCTGGAAGAGACTAAACAATTGCCGCAGTTTCACAAGCTCCGCTTTAATCGACCCATCGTTGTTCCTCCGGGGAAATCGATTGTGCTGCGGGTGGCTGCTGTGCGCCGCCGACCCGGAGTGATTGCAGTCGCGGTGCGCAGTTCAACCACGTCCTTTCATGTCGATCACTTCACCGGCGAGTGTGTTTACGGCGCTCCGTCGGATGGAGACATGGAGCTCACCGTAGGCGGTTTGACTCAACGGCAAATTCTTCCACTCAGTCCTGAGGGAGATCTTTACGATCGCATTCTTTTTCATCAGGGGCGCTTCTGCCGTATCACTGCATATCACGAGCTCCAAGCGAAGCGCTGTGTTGCGGGGATCTCCGGCTCCGTAAAACAGCAGTGGTTCGCGCGTTACCTTCCCGGCGACATGCTGCTGGGCGATGCAGCCATGCGAGACGCAGTCATCCATTGTGTTCAAGCCTGTATTCCTCACAAAACCGTTCTGCCGACCGGAGTAGATTCGGTCTCGACCAGCGCAACATGGACAACTCAGGCAGCTATCGTTACAGCCGAAGAACGGGAGCACAATGGCGATGATTTCATTTATGACGTAGAAGTCGAAAATTCAAATGGCCAAATTTGCGAGCGCTGGAGTGGGTTGCGACTGCATGCTGTTGCGCCCATTGAGATGCAATATGCCTGGCCGGCGGCTTTGCTTGCGCCCTATCTGGAGCGTCGACTGGCCGACATCGTGCCATCCGCCGATCTACGTATTTCTTTGAATGAAGCTGCAACGAATCAGGATTCCAAAGGTTCCTGCCATAGGCCGGACGGCAAGCCGGAAGAAGAAGCACACCCAGAAACGCAAGTTTCCCGTTCGCACTGCGGAAGTTTGATTCTCACAGCACGCTCGCAACAGCCCGTGGGTTGCGATATGGAACAGTGTACAGAACGCGATGAGGCGTCATGGAGAGCATTGCTGGGTGAACAGTGGTTTTCTGTAGCGCAGTTGATTGCGACTGAAACAAATATTCCGCTGCAAAACACGGCCACTCAGGTCTGGGCTTTGAAAGAAAGCTTAAGAAAATGCGGGGCCGCCTTCGACCAGCATCTGCAAGTTAGCACCCGGACTACAGATGGCTGGACCATTTTTTCATCAGGAGAATTGCAGGCCGCGACTTTTCGAACGTCGATTCAAGGTTTCAAGGACGGAGTTGCATTTGCCTTTATCGCCCAACAGCGCCATGAAGTTTTATGAATACAAGCAGGTGATTGGATTCGAAGAGACGAACCTGACAGGGAACGTCTATTTCACCAATTACTTCCACTGGCAGGGAAGAGCGCGCGAGTATTTTCTTCGCGAATACGCTCCTGAAATCCTTCAGCAATTGGAGGAAGGGCTTGCGCTCATTACTCTGCATTGCTCATGCACTTTTCTGGATGAATTGAAGGCCTTTGAAGAGGTGACCGTGCGAATGTTCCTGGAAGAGATCCAGCAGAACAGGATCACAATGCGTTTTGAATACTGGCGGGACGGAGCGGAACCGGTGCTGGTTGCGCGCGGGGAACAGCAGATAGCGTGCATGCGCCGTGATGAAGGGCGTCTTACGCCATCGCCTGTTCCTGAGTGTCTGCGTCGGGCCCTGGCTGGGTTCCTTGAGCCAGTTGCTTCCCACTGATGACGAGGCATATTTCAGCGACGCGGAAAGGATAACGATATGGACCAGGCAGTAGTACGTGAATCAACGACGAGGCTGCACTATGAATCGGTAAAGCGTGCCATCGCCGCCATGCGCGGGCAGATGGGGCAGCCAATGTCATTGCGCTCGCTGGCTAAAATCGGCTTTGCCAGCCCGTATCATTTCACGCGGACTTTTCGAAGTGTCACCGGCCTGCCGCCACTTCATTTTCTTTCTGCGTTGCGTCTGGACGCCGCACGCGATTTGCTTTTGCACACCCGCAGCAAGGTCATAGACATCTGCTATGACGTGGGCTACAGCAGCGTAGGTACTTTCACGCGGAGATTTACCGGCTCCTTTGGCGTTTCACCGCGCCAATTTCGCGCCCTGGCGCAATCGCCGCGCCACGCCATACGCGATCACCAGAGCTTGCCGGCTCCGCACGCCAGACTTGCTGCCGGTCCCGGTTTTTCAGGACGCGTGATATTGCCGGACGGTTTCAAGGGAATTGTCTGCCTCGGTCTCTTTTCTGCCCCGATTCCACAATCCAAGCCGCTGGCTTGCACGATTGCCGCACCGAATGGCGACTACTATATGCAGGGTGTTCCACAGGGCAAGTCTTTCCTGTTTGCTCTTGGGATGGAACTCCCAATCCAGGCTCGCGACTGTTTCTGCCATGATTCGGTTTTGCGCGCTGGTGGACAAGCCATCCGTGTGTCCGAAGATGACGTCTCTGGCGATACCGATCTCATCTTGCGCGCACCTTTGCCAACCGATCCCCCAATTCTTCTTTTTCTGGCTGACTTGATGCGAGCGATCAAAGTTGGGCGACGCAACGGCGATTTAGCATCATCGATACCCGCTCGGGATGGAATGTTCACCGCTCAACAGGCTGGCGATGCCGAAGGAACGGCAAGGCTATCAAAACCGCTATAGCCTGCATTGCAGAGACGCACCCGAATACACTTACCACTGTCCTGTATCTGGTTGCGGAAAATAGTTTTGCCGCCGCATCAACGAAGAAACCAATTCTCCACCACCACGCGACGGCAGAACCATTGTGTCTTTAGCAAAAAGTGCGCAAAGCCATTGCGCAACCAATGAGGCACGTAAGCCAGCGCTGCGGCGGACCTATGACCGCCAAATTGCTTACTAAGCAGTGCGGGATAAGCTCGCAGGCTCTCCGCGTCGTACTGTCCGTCCGCCGCCTTGATCACGCTCGCCGCAAGCAATCCTGATTCCACCGCAGGCCGGATGCCTTCGCCACTTTGAGGGAATGCAAGGCCAGCAGCATCTCCGATGAGCATCACCGAATCAGCCATTACCTTCCGCTTGCTGTAGCCGAAAAGCAGGTAAGCGTGTCCGCAGAATTTGCCGGGAAGATCAAAAACTACTTTGCCTGTGGCGCGCAGGAACCCAAGGAAATCAGCCACGTGCTTGGAAAGCGCGTGCTGGTCAAGCCGGCCCAGTCCTATATTCAAAAAATTACCTTTGCGAAAACACCAGCCATAGCCTTGTAAATCCGGACAAAAATAGAGTTCAGGGATCTCCCCCTGGATGCCGCAGAGACGCGCTTCGTCAGGAGACATCTCAAACTCAATCTCCTGCGCTACCACCGGTTCATCTGAATTGCTATTTCCCATGTGCCGCGCCACTGGACAGAAATGTCCCCCAGCCCCGACCAGCATCTTGGCTTTGATTGCGCCATTAATGATCCAGTGCTCGCCAGAGCGCTCGATCTTACTGATCCCCGTCCCTTCACGTATCTCAGAACCCGAGCGGCGGAGCAGGTACTCGTCAAACTCGCAACGCCGGATGCCATAGCTGATGACGCGGTCATATGGGATTCCGACTTCCTGCGCTCCCATTGAGCTCACGCGAAAGCCGCGAATCTCTTGCATGGTTCGGTCCAGGGAGTAATCTGCGGCGTCGATCTCAAGCGCCTGCAAGACCCACGGAGTGATCCAGCCTCCGCACACCTTGTTACGCGGGAAGCTCGCTTTATCCAGGATCACAACGTGCAATCCCGAAGAGCGCAAAGCCCAGGCGCAAGATGATCCTGCGGGACCTCCGCCTACGATTAGGACATCGCACGAGTCCATTGCACATCCTGTGAATCCTGTTCAATTGCATTGTAGAGGTGGGCCCGAGTCAACGGCTGCGACTTACAAGACCGGCCGGCAAATACAAGTTGGAATAATTGTAGAGTGCCCACTCTAAAACCGGCGATGGAACCGGCTAGATACAGCCGCCACATTCGGGCAAAAGTCAGGCCAAAGTGCTCCACCACTTGATCAAAGTGGCGTTCATAACGCTGCAACCAGAACTCAATCGTCCGCGCATAGTGCATGCGCAGATTTTCAACATCAAGTACGCTGAAGTCATGCGGTTCAAGTACGTCGATTGCCTCCCGCAGAGTAGGTGTATAAGCGCCGGGAAATATGCGTTTCCTGATCCAGACGCTGAATGGCTGCGGCTGGTTTTTTCCGATGAAATGCAAAAGGCCGCGGCCCGTATCACCAATCGACCGATGGATAATCTGCCCTAATTCTTGATAATGCTCGCGGCCAATGTGCTCTAACATTCCCACTGAGACGAACGCGTCATAATGAGCAGCGATATTACGGTAATCATCTTCAATAAATTCAACTCTGCTCTCCAGTCCTTCACGTTTTGCCTGTTCCCGGGCAAATACAATCTGCTCATGTGAGATGTTGAAAGCTTTTACCCGTACGCCGTATTCGCGGGCCATGTGGAGGCTTAGTGCGCCCCAGCCGCAACCAGCTTCCACCACGGTTTCACCTGGTTGCAACCAGAGCTTGCGGCAGACCAGGTCCATTTTTGCCTTCTGCGCGTCTTCCAGAGTTGTGTTCTCACCTGGGAAGTAAGCGCATGTATATACAAGCTTTGGATCAAGCCAGAGTTTGTAAAAATCGGTCGAGATATCGTAGTGGTGATGGATATTCTTGCGCGCAGCGCTCAGCCCGCAGGACTGAACCCATCCAAGCCAGCGCGAAATCAGGCGCGTAATAAGACGGTCGGGTGCATGGTAGAGAGCCTCCAGCGCCTTGACGAGGTCACCCTCCACATCAATGTCACCCTGGCTGTATAGATCCCCGAAATTCATTTCAGGGTTCAAGAGCACGGCAATAAGTGTTTTTCTGTCCTTCAGGCGCACGACGGGCAGCGTTGGACATAGAGACATTTGTCTCGACGAAAAGCCCAGTTCCATGCGGACCCGTGCTGATCCGGTGAGCTTATGGATACTGCTTAGCAAACGGCGGTCAAGCTTTTTGTGTGGCATGCAACCACTCCACTACAGAAAAGATGTACTACCTAATATATTCGAGGTACCAACTACAAACTTTAGTTGTCCCTGATCCGGTTACCACCCATCGCCGAAATGAGAGGTCAGCACCGGACATTCCGATTCCAGCACGACCTTGTAGGGAACCGTGTTTCGGAAATGAGTAGTAATTTCTCCAGCTTTCTTGACCCCGAAACCAATTAAGTCTACCTTTTCGGCGCGCGCATGAGTCAATATCCTCTCAGTAGGATCACCGGCTTCGACTATCAGCTTAACTTCGCAACGTGGATCAATTTGTGGAGCAAACATGCGTTGCATCGCGCTCCGCAGACTGTCAGGTTGATCCATGGCGGCAGGGTGTCTCCGATCCTCCACCGGGACAACGTGTAACAGCGTGATGCAGGCCGCGTACTCGGCTGCCACAGCCGCAAGATATGGAAACACCGCAGCTGACTCCTGGGAAAGGTCCGTCGGGAACAAGATCTGTTTGATTTCTGATTGATTATCGAACCGACTTGAAATATTCGGCCCCACAGTCAGCACCGGGCAAGGCAGGCTACGGAAGAGTTCTTCCGCCACCGATCCCATCAAGAGCCGTTTAAATCCTGTTCGTCCATGTGTGCTCAAGATGGCCAGATCAATATGGTGCTGGTGCACAATCCGGCTAAGCTCCCGTGTTGCTTCGCCACATTTCAAGATCGGCGTGACAGGCAAACCTTCAAGTTCCTTGGTTTGCATGAATTGCTCGAGCACCTCCCGGGCATCGCTTTCCTCCTTATGTTCAAGCACGGAAAGCGCCTCAGGCGTCACCATGGAATAAGGGAGAGGAGCCCAAACGTGCGCGGCAAAGATCCTGGAACCGTATTTCCGAGCAATGGCCGCAACAATAGGCAGCGCGGCCCGTGACGGTTTTGAGAAATCAGTCGTATAAAGAATATTTTTTAACCGGACGGCAGGAAGCACGGGAATGGCGACGGCATTCATAATCATCTCCACTCTTACTATGTGCGCTGCAATCCCGGCAAACAGTGACGGCTATCACACATCGCAGATCTCATTGACCGCATAGCTCATATCAAACGGCGAAGTCCATTTCGAGTTACCCTGGCCACGTGATCTGGATCACCGCAGCAAACCGGTTAAGCGATCATCATTGTCTCTGGATTTTTGTCCAGCCGAGCACGGCCGATAGGAGGCTACAATGCGATTGTTAGCAAGAGCCAGGCAAGCATTTAGCCATCCCCGGGAAACTGCGGTGCTGCCACACAACGTTTGCTCCCATGAACGCATTGGGCTTTGGTATCTGCTCGTTGCATTGCACCTGCTGTTGCTCTTAGTCAGCGCCTCCAGGGCATAACCAAGCTTCCGCCGCGAAACGTCTCTATGCTCACAAGCTACCTGCAAGAGCAGGGAACTGTGCCGGTTTTCAAACCTGTTTACGGGTGAATGAAGCAAACACAAAAGTAGCGGCAGAAACCAGGACTACCGCTGGCCCGCTGGCCCCCATCCCTTGAAATCCAGAAGAAATTGCCAGGCCGATGATTACTGCGGTTGCGCCGGCGACCGCAGAAAATGCCAGGAAAGAGCTGAGACTCGTCGCCAGTCTTCGTCCCGTAGCCGCGGGGATCATGAGCAGCGCGCCCGCAAGCAGTGCTCCAAGAAACTTCAGGCTCAGAAGAATCGTAAGACTGAACAGAAGAAGAAATTCAAGACTGAGACCACTCAGATTGATACCACTGGCAGCCGCGATATCGGGAGAAAAGAGCGCAAGAGCCAAGTGATGCCTGCGAACCAGAACCACAGTGATCACGCCTGCAGCCGCAGAGCATCCCACAATGAATTCCAACAACCCCAACGGCCGCATGCTCCCGAATAAGACTTCTTCGAGTTCCTCCCGTGGAGTAATAAGAGCGCCGACAGCAAGTGACGCAGCAAACACCACGCCAATTACGGCTTCCGTGGCAATCCCGGTTTTCTTTTCGACTCCCCAAACCAGCAAAGTGCCAATCAAGAGCGTGGAAGCTGCTCCCAGGACAGGATTTAGACGAAGCGCCAACGCAATGCCTATGCCGGGAAGCGCGAGATGAGAAACGACATCACTTGCCAGGCTCATTCTCTTCATCAGTGCAAATGAGCCGACCAGTCCTGCGGCTATTGCCACCATTACGGCAGCAGCAAACTCGTATATCTGACCGGAGGCGAGCCTCATGGTTTATTTTCCAGATTGTGAGAATGGAAGCGTAAAGGCGCACCGAAAGAGGATTCAAGAACGTCTTGCCGGAGCATGGTCCTGGCGGTTCCAAAAGACGCGACACCGGCATTGACACAGATGACGTGGGTAGCCAGATGGCCTACGAGCGCAAGATCGTGCGACACAATAATAATGGTGGTGCCACGCGACTTTCTTGTAGTTTCAAGCAATTGAAAAACGTGTTCTTCTGAGCCTTCATCCAGGCTCGCGGTTGGTTCGTCCACCAGGAGTACGTCGGGAGCGCCCATCATCGCCATCGCCAGCAGCACCCGTTGCAATTGACCGCTGGAAAGCGCACCCAGACGCTGCTCAAGCAGGCCGCCAATCGCGGCCCATGCCACGGCGTCTTCAACATTGCCGGCCGTCAGTTTTTGCACAAACGCCTTGGCCTTCAGGATTTCCCTCACTCTTATGGGCAGGTTAGGATCAGCCGACACTTTCTGGGGAACGTAGCCTTGCCTTGAGCCAGGTGCCCAGCGAATGACGCCGGTGGAGGGGAGTAACCCGAGAAGTGCTTTCAATAGCACGGTTTTTCCTGAGCCGTTAGGGCCGATCACTGCCAGACCCGAGCCTCGGGGTATCGTGAAATTTGCATCCCGGATGATGCAACGGCCACCAATTTCGATTGAGAGGTTCGAGACAGAGACAATGGGTTCCCCCCGAATTTGCTTCACATGGGGATTAACCGTCATTTCACTGGCGGTCGCGCCTGTCCGTTCGATGTCTGCCTGGTGCTTCATCGGTTTTTGCAAATGCCATGCCGGCACATTCCTTTACAAGGAGACGAAATTAACGCGACCAAGCCACTTGCGGCTGAGACGACCGGTTCAAACACGATCGAATCTGGCGATGGGCCCGGTAAAGATTAGATTTGCTGGTTCCTGGAGGAATGCCTAGGATTCGAGCTATCTCGTTGTGTTTATAACCGTCAACGTCATGCAACATTAATACCGCACGATATCCGGGCCGAAGGGCCGAAACCGCCTGGGTGAGCAGCAGCCGATTATCGAGCTGCGGCGGTCCTGATGAGAGTAGTTCCTCAAATGACCATTGGTCCTTAACGCGCCGGCTGATTTGGTTTTCTTCAAGATGGCGTTTTTTCTTGCGGAAATGCATAAATACAATATTTGTTGTCACCCGATGGAGCCAGGTACCGAATCGGGAATCGCCACGAAAATCAGAAATTTTCTTCCATGCCTGAATAAATACATCCTGTCTCAGGTCTTCAGCGGTGTCAGGGTCTTTAGTCAGTCGAAGGCATCTGCTATAGACATTTTTGCTGTAATTGTCATAGAGCATGCCAAAGGCGTGCAAATCGCCAGCCCGCGCCCTTCCGATCACCTTTTTCTCGGTTTCCCCTGACCAATTCATGCAAGACTCCAGTCGGTGAAGAACACCTGTCTAGTTTTTGCCGGGCCCCCTCTAATCACCCAGGTCAATGCCGTTGAGAGATCCATCGACAGTTTGTGCCAATCTTTGTCATTTCACTGTGATCCTTATCACTGAGCATCTCTCGCTTGAAAGGCACAATGGAAAGTGGACAGCGCAAGTCCGGCAGCTTTCATGGAACGAGCCCGGAGCACAAGAGCCTAAGGTTTCAATAGGTTAGCTACAAGGGGAGTTCACGATGAGTTCTTCCACAAATATCGCCGTCAATGCAGAGGTACGGCTACCGCTGGCCAAATTGCAGAACGAGGGACCGCATGGCAATCAAAATGGTGGAGGACAGCCTTTCTGGGAATGGACGAAACTACGCAAAATTGCTTTGCGTCAGATGGACAAGTTTATTGATCTGATTCCAGTTGTGCTGCGGGATGAAGACCTCACCGCCGTCAATCGTATGCGCGTGTATTGCCGCAGACTTGAGGAGGTACTGGATCTAATCTATGTTAAGCCGCGGCCACGCCACATTAGGAAACTCCGGCGCCGCGTGAAGTTGTGCAGACAAACCCTGGGAAAGCTTCGCAATTGTGACGCTCTGCTTGCAGCGGCGGACAATTCTATTGCCACACGAGGCCCGGACAGCGAAGCGTGGCAGGTCCTCAGAGCGCACCTGCAGTCCGTTCGAGCGCAGATTGCCGCTAGATCTTTGGAAAAGCTCGGACGCGTCAACCTTTCAGTCCCTTACCTGCGTTTGAAGCGAGATTTTGCAATGGGCCCGGAGGAGATCGCAAACAATAGTCATGAGGACAGGCCCGAGATTCATCCGGAGGTGACTGTCATTTACGCCCGTATTGTCCGTTCGCTCGACAGGCATTGGCGTGAATTTACCGACGCAGTGGAGAGATCACACCATGATCCCTGCGAGCATGTCATCCACCGCATGCGGATTGCCGCCAAAAGGCTGCGTTATCTTGCGGAGGTAATGAACAAATTGCATATCGCGGGAACCATTGACGCATTGAACTGGTTAAAAACTCTCCAGCGTACGATTGGCATCTGGCACGATCTTGAGATCATGGAAAGAGTCTTATGTGAGATTGTGCGAGGCAAAGCGTTCCATGCGGACGCAGTAATGGCGAGCCAGGTTGATCATATTATCCGGCATAATCGCGAAGTAAAAAAAACCTCGACCAAGAGGTTTTTTCAGATGACGCGCCACTCACGAGATTACCAGTTGGTAAAACACTGGGTTTCTGACGTCCTGGCATTGCATGCGGCCCACACAACCCGGCACTAAGGCTACAGACCAATAATCGATGCAAGGCCGCCCCTGAATGTGTCGCGAGGCTCGACTCGATGGCGATTTCAGTTGCCTTTCCTATCTTCTTCTTTCCTGGTGCTGGCGGTTTTGGTGCTGGGCGTTTTTTTCGTACTGCCAAATTGCACGTGGGGACGGATAAACTCTTTCAACAGATTGATCGCCAGATCGCCAGCCAGATTCATCGAACCCAGTACAACGGCGTTATGCAGGTCAGAGTGTTGCGCTGGATACCAGGTATTCGCAATGAATCCCGATCCGTACGCGCCAACAAGCCGTGACCATCCGAAGCTGCGCCCTCCACCCTCTTTTTTGGGAATAAACGTGTATGAAAGGGTGTGGCCCGCGCGCTTCAGGAACGCGTTCTTGGGATAGGTGGATAGCGGATAGCGCAGGTCTTCATGATCGAGTGTGGCGACGCCAAAACTAATCGTATCCTCAAGTACTGAGCCTCCATAAGCCGAGGCTACTCGTTTACCGAAACCTTCCGCGCCCTGGTTCCACTCCGGCGGATAGTTTCTCCACTGGCTCAAGCCAGCGCCAAAAGCAGGCATAACCACTGCCCACGGAGAAAAAGTTGCCGACCGATAATCCTGAAAGCGTTCCTTGAAATTGCGAGGAGACTCTACCGTGGGCTCTGCCGCCGGCAGCAGTTGTACTGCCGAGCTGGACACCTGCAACGGAGCGGAATTATCTGTGCTGCTGCCTGCTGACGATGCGGCGCGACTGCCGTCGCCGGCCTGTTGCGCGATCGCACCAGGGTGCAGGAACAGCAGACCACCAACCACAAGTGTCTGGCTCACCGCCAGGAAAGTGGAAGCAGCTCTATAACTTCTATTTGTTTTATTCACAATATTCTCCAATTCGTCAAAGCATTTGTTGCTGTTTCGGGATGGGGATCTCAGCGACCATGAAACAGCTCAGTCATCTGTTTGTTGAAATCCGGGATGTCATAAACAACGCCAAAATGCACCAGGACGTGCTGGCTGCTGCGCGTTAACCCAAAGTGTGGTCCGGCCTTGATTGCGAGACGTTCGCTCAGTTTCCATGACATCTCCGGCCCCAGATATTGAGGGGTGTTCTGCAAACCGAAGGAGCGCGCATCACCCAATCCGCCATAAAATTCCACTCCCGCGCTAATGCTTCTGCGACAAAAAACGCAATGTCTGTCCTTTTCAGCCGTAGAGAGAGGGCGGCTGGTCCCGAGCGAATAGCCGAATTCCCACGGCTCCCCTGCCAGGTCCTTTGCAGCCATCACGTTCCCAGCAAAGTTCCAGCCTTTGTGATCACGTGAAACAATCAGCTTCATTTCAACTTCGTGTTCATGGATCTTCCTTGTAACGCTGTTGGACAACGCAAAATCCTCTTCCGAGCCGTGTCCTTCAATTTCAGCAATGCATTTGTCAGCGGCATTGCCATCCTCCCAACTGACAACAAATGCGGAGTTAAGCCAGCGATTGGATGGAAAGAGCTTGAATTTATTCGTCCAGCTATACCCGGTAAAGATCGTGCTATCGTTCCTCGTTGTCTGCCCGTCGACCTGCACTTCGGTAGCCCAAAAGGCCGTTATGCGATATTCAAGCTCCATCTGCGAGCCAAGAAATTCATTTCCTTTCTTCGGCGCGCCCAGAACCGAGTAATTGGAAATCCCTAGATTCCCAGCCTCGTGCAGATGATGGTGTTCCGTAACAAAGTACGTATCTTCCTGTGCATTTGCTTTTCGTGCTGCCGCGACCATGAACAATGCAGCCAGCAAAAGGAACCGTCCCACCATGCGCGATTTGTTTACTAGTCGTCGCAAGACCCCCTCCCCGCGGGCAGCGCAATCGAATTCCTGAGTATGTCCACGACCATGTCCGCTTCCACGTCAAGCAGAATGAGGTCTTTATTTACAATCCGATACTCCACTTCTTCGGGGAGCCGGGGAAGATGAAGCAGAATGGTTGGGGGCATGGGGTTGTATTCCCACGTTGCCGGGTAAACATCATTAGGCTGCAACTTCCGGTCCTCTTCCGATATGCAGACCAAATTTGCGAGAATGCCTTCAGAGTTTGCGCCATACGCTGCCGCCAAGGCCCGCTCAAAGTAAGCCTTTACCTCCGGGGTAAAGATGTCGCCTTCACGAGCGTTCCTGCGTAGTTCTCCTATATGGCGTGCCATTGCGCGCTGGCGCTGCTGGATTTTCCTGATCGATCCCGTAGGTTTGAGGTGAGGAAGATGAAACGTGTCTTCAGCCTTGTGATGCACCCGCACGTAGGCTTCCACGCGCTCATTGAAGTTGTGCAGAGCACGAGCATCATGCCGGTGCTCCTGGTTTTCACCGCTGCCCATGTAACAGCCAAGGCCTGTGAGCACCGCAATGATGACCGAAGCAACATAAGGACCTTGGCGCAGCCGTTTTCCTTTTTTCATAACCGCTCCCTATTCCGATCGAAAAGAAGTCCTTCAAGCGCTATCAATCAAGACGAGCTGAGGGACTCTGAAGGCTTACGAGTTCATTGATCTTGTCTCGGACCTTGCGGCTAAACCCATCGATTTCCGCATCCGAAAATCCGCCTGCTCGAAAAGCATCACGGAGTTGCTGATCTGAGAGCTGGGTCAGGTAGCCGCCAATCCAAATGGCATTGGCGCGTGGAATATGTTTGAAATGCCAGAAATCTATGTATTCGGGACCAGCATTCTTGATCAAAGGCAATGCCTGATAGTCAGAGAGCTTGCCCTTTGTGCGCATAAAGCCTTTGCCTGCTTTTCCGAAACTTCCTCCCACGTCAGCAGCCACATAGCGTTGTTCCACGCCCTTCACGTCATACACGTGCTGCTGCACGGTCTTTAAATCCGTGTTGCAAATGATTTCCATCATGATCTTCAGACCATCGAGCTCTTTTGTTCCAACAAATGGATTCTTGTCCCATGACCAGTCGGCAACCTGGTGCTCACCCTTGTTGTGGCGTTTCAGTCTGACTCCATCGATCTTGCTGTTTTTGATCCGGTTTTGGCCGCGAGTGAGAGCTAGGTCCCCCACCTTCAATTCAGGCAGGTAATAATCCTCATTGGTGAAATAGCCCACGGCCCATATCAAGCGCGTGGCGGCCGTTTCAGGCTTGGCTTCATTGCCCATTTTCACGCCCCAGCGGATACCAGATTCGTCACGAACATCGAACTTGGGATTTACTCCATTAAACTTTTCTTCAATGAACGTCAGCTTGCCGTTCGGCATGTGGTCCGGGCCACCCTGTCCGTAGAACAAGTCTCGTGTCTTGATGTCCACTGGCTCGCGCCAAAGCACGGCAGGCGCACTTCCCAGCTTCGGAAGATCTCCCTTGCTTTTTTTCTTTCCATCCGCGGCCAGAGAATTCACGGCACACGCAAGAAGAATAATCAGGACTGACTTGGCCAAGGTGTTTCTATTGCTCAACATAATTACTCCATTCTTGGTTCAACTGACTTCGCACGTAACTCCGCCCAGGAGCGGATTGGCTTGTGACTCTTTTTCTTGATCTTCTTTTTGCGATTGCAACTGGTAGAACTGCGCATAGAGCCCGCCGGCGGCGAGCAATTCCTGATGGCTTCCACGCTCGGCGATGACGCCATCCTGCAACACGAAAATAACGTCCGCCTTCTGAATGGTCGCCAACCGATGCGCAACCATGATGGTGGTCCTGTTTTCCATGAGATGAGCGAGCCCTTCCAGGACCAGCTTTTCTGAAGCCGCATCCAGTCCGGTGGAGGGCTCGTCAAGCAGGAGGATTGGGCTGTTTCGAATGATTGCGCGAGCAATGGCGATTCGCTGGCGCTGCCCGCCGGAAAGAGTTACGCCGCGTTCTCCAATCATTGTGTTGTAACCATCGGGCAAGCGGTCGATAAATTCGTCCGCGTTGGCAAGGCAGGCAGCCCTCACAATGTCGCTCTGGGTGGCTTCCGGCTTGCCATAGGCGATGTTTTGCCAGATGGGAGCGCGAAAGAGCAGTGTTTCCTGCAAGACCAGGCTCATTTGTTGTCGAACTGTCTTGCGCTGGTACTTGCGCACGTCTACGCCGTCAATTTTGACCGCGCCGGTTGCCGGATCGTAGAAGCGGGGAATAAGGCTGATCAACGTACTCTTTCCAGATCCGGTAGCGCCCACCAAGGCGGCCATTTGTCCGGGCTGAACTCTGATGCTTATATCTTTCAGCACCATGCGATCTGGCAGGTAGCCGAAATTCACGTGCTCCATTTCAATCTCACCCTGGAAGTCAGGTGCAGGCTGGGCGCCGGGCAAATCTCGTACCTGAAGATCAATGGCAAGGAAATCTTTGATCCGCTCCCAACCAATCAGCGCTTTCGAGTAGGTGTCTGACATTTTTGAAAGTTCGCGTATCGGCTTATACATCTTGCCCAGGTACAGAAAGAAAACGACCAAGACGCCAGGCGTCAGCGCGCCGCTCAGAACCTGTCTTGATCCGAACCACAGCACCAGGGCGGTGCCGCAGGCCACAATGATTTCCACTGCCGGCGAGAGCTTAGCTTTGATATCGCGCGCTTTAAGTGCCAGATCCACACTTTCAATGCTCTCGTCTTCGAAGCGCTTTTGCTCATACTCTTCGCGGCCGAAAGCTTTCACAATGCGAATTGAGGACAACACTTCCTGCAGAGTCGAGACCATCTCGGCTTCTTTTTTGCGCAATGCGCGTGAAGCCGCCTTAATGCGCTTGGTGAACGTGTAAACAACAAGAAACAGGGCCGGGAGCACAGATAGCGCGACCAACGTGAAACGCCAGTCCAGATACATCATGATCCCAATCATGCCCAGCAGGGTCAGCGTGTAATACAAAGCATCCAGGATGCCAGAACTGACGGCGCTCTGGATGGAGTCAATATCGTTAGTTACCGTGCTGATGACTTCTCCTGTCCGCTTGTTATCGTGGTAAGACATGGAGAGTCGCTGGACGTGCCAGTAAAACATCCGTCGTAATCCATGCATTACCTGCTGGCCTACCGCGGTAATTGTTCGTTTTTCAACATAAGTGCCGATGGCTCCTACTGCGGCAATTGCGATAACGGCCAGGGCCGTAAATTTGAGAATGGCCAGGCTGTCATGGCCTAGCGTGGCAGCAATCAGACGTGATAGCCAATCTGGAGATTTTTTTGTGTGGAGAACGCTATCAAGCACAATCTTGAGTGGCCATGGTTCCAGAAGTCCGGCAACAGTTTCGGCGGCAACAGCTAACAACCCTATGAACAGCCCTTTCCAGTGCGGTTGCAAGATATGTGCCACCGTGAAATCTTTTTCAAGCTCTCGCTGCGTCAATTCTTTGTAGTGATCTGACATGCCGCTGTCTCGCTACTGATGCTTCCGCCTCTCTTTTGTAGCTGAAGGCGACCAACGCTTCCGTGATACGTGTCACATCCTGATCCGACCGTCTTCCCTCAGCAACTGGTACTTCTGCCAGATGTTGTCACTGGAGGGTGTGATCAGGCGCACAGTCTTGGAAGGCAAAGTCTTAGTAATGTCGTAGTGAACACATTAAGAAGATTGCCCTGGCATTAGGACTCCATCGTCGGAAACAGGGCAACTCTCGAGGAGGAGCAATGAAATCTTTACTATTCCGACGTTTATTCGTTCTCTTGACCGTGGTTGCAATTAGCGCATCCATGGCTTTTGCGGAAAAACCAGAGAACGCCAAAATTCGGGTGAACGTTACTCCGAGTGAGGCATACATTTTCATTGATGGGCAGCCTTATACCCATCGCAGCGCCACTCTCAGGCTCGCTCCTGGAGAGTACACAATTGGCGTGTACAACTATGGGTTTGTGCCACAGGTCCAGAAGCTCACCTTGAAAGCAGGTGACAATCCGGAGATCAATGCAAGATTGGTCGAAGTTCCGGGAATGGTTACCGGCCCATGGGGACGCATTCAGATCGAAGGTAATGTTAACGACAAGGCCGCAGTCTTCCTCAACGGCACAACCCCGGATTATTTTGTTGGACATGTGGATGAGATGAACAACAGTGTTCTGGCCAAGCAGCGCCTGATTGTTCCTGTGGGCACCTATCAACTGATCCTGGTTAACCCAAAAGAAACCACACCTTTCTTCAACGGGCAGGTTGAGGTTCGAGCCAACGAGAGAGTCATTGTCGACGTTGCTACAAAAGAGAACACGCGCACCTACAAGCCGTGGAAAAGAGGCGAAGATCATGAGCCCTTCAAACGGTTTGAGGCAGGCAGCAAGACGGCCGATATTGCCGTGGCTCCAGTAAAGGCCAGCATCGGATTGGACAAGACGCAGATTGCCTGTGGTGATTATGTCCAGCTCGGGTGGACTTCAGCTGAAGCAGCCGATGTGGTCATTACGGAAAATGGCAAGCCTCTTTTTAATTCTCCTCTAAACGGAGATCAAAAACTGCGGCCATTACAGACTACGACGTATGAACTCCGCGCAACGGGCCCCGGCGGGATCGTTACGCAAAGTACCACTGTCAACGTGGATACCACCGTAAAGACGTCTTTAACCGCTACGCCGGCTGATGTCACGTTTAACAAAGTAGGAGACAAAGTAGTTGAACAAGGCTCTTCCAACCTCGCTTGGACTGCTGCCAACGCCGATCAGGTGCGCATTGATCCAATTGGGCCAGTAACCGGCGCAAACGGCACCGAGCCTCTAACATTGGTTCCATCTCAGACTGGACTCGGAGTCGTGGATGAGACCAAAACCTACACCATCAGTGCCACTAATATTTGCGGTGGCTCTGATACGCAGACTGCCTCAGTCCATCTTACCGGAGCAATTGAGCCTGAAATGACAGCTGCTCTGCCACAAACGGCTTCTCCGCTGCCGCTGTTTGGACTCCTGGGCCTGGGCTCCGTGCTCACTGGACTTGGCATCCGTCGATTCCGTAAAGGACGTTGAACGACCTAAAGCCCACCACCTCGGGCTTGTCAGATCCACCAGATTCAATCTGGTGGGTCTTTTTTTGCTGTTACTTCGTGCGAAGCAGGCCACACAATGCCTTTTGTTTGCCGTGATCCACGTCACGGTAGCTGTTAATCCCGTTCTTCTATGGTTAGTGCATGGGAATTCCGATGCGGCGCACTGAACCAGTACTTCGAACAGGCCGGACAAGAGCACGGTTTGGAAGTAAATTCATGCGCTGGATGTCGAATTTTCTTCTAGTGATTGGTCTTGCTTTGCTAGCCGTGTACCTGGCCGCTTATCTTCACCGTATGGTGATGGTACGCGTGGGCATGAAGAGCTTTGAAGATGCAAGGCGCCAGGCAGCTGCCAGCATGACGGATTCTCAAATCAAAGAGACTGGCGCAGAAGAAGGAGTTCCAGGCTCTTCTGCGGAGAACGCAAGGTCGCTAGGCTCCGAAGGACGGGGAAGTCCCGCAGCGTCCGCCCATCGATCATGGACAGTGCCTCTTGCGATCTTGCGGATACCCCGCATCCACCTCGATGTCCCGGTTTTTGGCAGCACGGACGATATCACTTTGAACCGTGGCGTCGGGAGGATTGCCGGAACGGCTGCGCCAGGACGAAAAGGTAACATCGGAATAGCGGGCCATCGCGACAGTTTTTTCCAGAACCTAAAAGAGGTGAACCGAGGTGATGAGATCGAACTTGAAACCACCACGACCTTAGAGATATATGTTGTGGACCGTATCCTGGTTACGGGTGAAGATGACCTCAGCGTCCTGCAGCCACGCAACTCACAGTCACTCACGCTGGTTACTTGTTATCCATTCCACTATGTAGGGCCTGCGCCGCGGCGGTTCGTGGTGCAAGCGACGATAAAAGAACTCGCGAGCCCCTCACCAGAAAAATAACTGCAAGGCTCAAGACATCATAGGCAAGGGGTCGAAAAATGCTTACTCCAAGCCAGCGCGCGTCACTCAACCGAGTGATGCGTGTCACAGCCAGAGCGACACGAAGACCTTATGATCGAATGTTTGAGCGTAGCACTTTTGTGAAAATGGCTGGCGAGGTGCTCTACGTAAATCAGACAGAAATCCATCAAGCGTGTTTTGCTGAGCTGCCTGTTATGGCGTTCCGGCGGAAACAGAAAAGAGGGAAAGCATGAGACATAAACTTTGGATCGCTCTGTTAATGCTGGGCTGTGCCGCAGCAGCGTTCGCGGCCATGCCACAATCGAAGCACGTAGTAGTTATCGTGGAAGAAAACCACTCCTTTGATAACGTGATCACCCAGGGCGGAATGCCATATCTGAAATCGCTGGCAGAAAAACATACGATTCTGGTCAACTATTACGCCAATCATCATCCTTCCATGGGCAATTATTTCACCATGACAACAGGGCAGACCATCAGCACCGATGACGGTTATAAGGGTGTTGTCCAGGATGAGAATCTTGTTTCGCAGTTGATCGCGGCGAACAAGCAGTGGAAGGCATACGGACAAAGCATTCCGCGGGCGGGTTACGTGGGTGGCAACCGGAAACCTTTCGTTAAGAAGCATTTTCCCATGGCATATTTCACCAATGTTCGCGACGATGACAAACAACGCATGAATCTGGTGCCATACGAGCAGTTCATGCAGGACCTGAAAAGCGGAGCGCTTCCAGATTTCAGCATGGTCATCCCCGATCAGGACCATGACGCACATGACGGCACACTACAGGAAGCTGATGATTGGCTTAAACAGTGCGTGGGCCCGCTGCTTGAAGATCCCGGCTTCCAGCAGGACGGCGTTCTCATCATTACCTTTGATGAGGCAGCCAAGAGCGATTCCAGCCACGGGGGTGGGCACATCACCACAGTTGTGATAGGCCCGCAAGTCAAGGAAAAATTTGCCGATAATACGTTTTATCAGCATCAGTCACTGCTTGCGACAATCGAGGATCTTTTGGGGTTGCCGCGGCTGAAACAGACAGAAAAAGTGCCATCTTTCACGAACGCTTTTAAATAGGTTGGATATTTTTCAGGGAGCCGGGTTCTTGCGACTCGGCTCTTTTCTTTTGTGCTTTGAAACATAGTTTTTCTTTTTCTCATCGAATGCTTGCAGCACAGGTGGCTTCGACGCATTCGCGCCACGGCCCATGGATGTAACTCGTCCCAATTGGGAACCCGTCTATCCCCCCAAAAAAGTTGAGAATCGATTATGTTTTGACAAACATCCAACACGCTCGTAAGATACGTTCTTCGAATGACAACTCTTCGCCAGATGCCGATGTGTATGAACAACTCATGTTGTTCGTGCGTCTTGTTCGGCACATCTGGCGGGTGATTTCATTAAGGCAATAATTTAGGAAAGTTGCTGAAGCCCACTCACCAGACGTGAGTGGGCTTTTTGTTTTGTGGGAACAATCGTACACATTTGAACAACGCAATATAGAGGAGGACTAAGCAGATGGCGGATCAAGTGACACAGGAAAAATCAAAGAGAGGCCTTTCGCTAGACGGCTGGGCCGTAGGTATTGCCTTGCTGCTGGCAGCGCTCGTGAAGTTGGGCGCCTTGAAACATGTGGGTTGGTAACGCGCAACAAGATTGACTGGAGGATTAGCAATGGCAAGTACTACAACCGTATTGAGAGCAGAACCAATTCAATTGCCGCGCAAATTTCTGGCCATGCTGCCAGGCATTGGCTTGTTGACCATTGTGGGATTGGGCGGAAAGGTCCTGGAGAAGTCGATCGCTACCTATACCAAAGCCCATCATCTGGTGGTTCCTAATATCGAATACGTTTTGTGGGCGATCCTGATTGGCCTCTTGATCTCAAACACGATCGGCGTGGCTGAAGTTTTTAAACCCGGAATTGCAACCTATGAATTCTGGCTCAAGACCGGCATTGTGTTGCTGGGGGCGCGTTTTCTCTTGGCGGACGTTTTAAAGCTGGGCGCGGTCAGCCTGACTTTGGTCCTGATAGAGCTTATTCTCTCGATCGGGTTCATGACGCTTCTGGGCCGCATTTTTGGGCTCAGTCCCAAGTTGACGAGTCTGCTCGCCGTCGGCAGTTCGATTTGCGGCGTATCGGCGATTATCGCCACGAAAGGCGCGATTGAAGCGGACGACGAAGATGCCTCCTTTGCCATTGCGGCAATCCTGGCTCTGGGCGCGCTTGCGCTGTTCACCTTTCCACCTATTGGGCACTGGCTGGGAATGAGCGACCGCATTTACGGCCTGTGGTCCGGAACCGGAGTGGACAATACAGCGGAAGCGGTGGCGGCGGGAGCGCTCTATTCTGATGCGGCAGCAAAGATCGCTGTGCTGGCCAAGACTACGCGTAATGCGATGATCGGCTTTGTAGTTCTGGGATACGCGCTGTATTGGGCCGCGCGCGAAGGCCGACAGGCTGTTGGGAACAAGGCGGCGTTCCTGTGGCAGAAGTTTCCCAAGTTTGTGCTGGGATTCCTGCTGATCTCGCTGCTGGCGAGCCTGAGCATCTTCAACAAGGACCAGGTGAATAACCTCGCCAACTTGTCCAAGTGGGCGTTCCTGCTTACGTTTGCCGGCGTAGGCTTGCGCATCAATTTCAAGGAGATGAAGAAACAGGGATTGCGGCCGTTCATTGTGGGAGCGCTGGGCGAGGTTGTGATCGCGGCAATTACGCTGGGGCTTGTGCTGGGGGCGAGCAAACTTGTGAAGCTGTGACACAGGTTGCTGGGCTGTCTTCGTACCTGGCGTTAGGCAGCCTTGCGCGTGTTACATTTATTGCACGATGGATGCTGATCTTAAAAAGAAACTTCAAATAAGTCTGCTAGTATTTATTGTGATCGCGGGTATTCGGGTGGGATTCATCTTTTATGCCCGGCGAGACACAGGTGGAGGGCCCAAAAAGCCAGAGACAACATACTCATCGAACATGGATGATTATGTGACCCCGCATAAGATTTTTCCTTACAACGTGGAGTCCGCCAAGAAAGAGCTGGTGGGCAAGCCGATGTGGGTGAAGACCGGAAACGTCCTGCCGTATTATCCCTACGATGCAGCGGCCCATGCGGTGAACTTTAAGCGCCAGGAGGGACTCTTACCTCCCATCGCCAAGTTGCAAGTCAAAGACGTGGTGCTTGCCCGCGACGCGGCGCCACCTAAAGTCGGCGAGGTCACGGTTGTCCAGAAGAAGATCATGGCGGTCTTTGAAAAAGCAGGAGAGCCCGGAACGTTTGCTGCTGCCATTGGATCAAACACCAGCGATGACTATACATTCACGGTAAACGACAACTTCTTTTTCGAGGATCCGCACGAGCTCTACAAGCACTGGCCTGCAGATACATGGAACGCCATTGATCAGCACCAGGCCAAGCAGGGTATGAGCGAATTGCAGGCCAGCTTTGCGCTGGGAGCGAACATGAGCGCAAGTGAAGGAGATTACGGCAATCGGACGATTGAGTTTGCCAATGCCGGCAAACCGGTAACCGTGGTTTTTGAGAAAAACAAGGCAACAACGGTTACGCAGGGCAAGGCGCAGTAGAGCTGATCATCTTGAGTTAGCACACCCAGGATCGCTGAATTTAACCGCCGGTTTTGCGGCTTTTCCGCGCCGGGCGGTCTTCTTCCACCGGAACCGCAGGCGTCCCAGTTGAAGAGCGGATCGGTTTCTTCACTTCGGCCAGGCTCATCTTGAGCGCTTCAAGAATATCGACCACAGGCGCCTTGTGCTTGGTTTCAACGGTTTCCACAATCTGCTTGCCTTCAACCTTGGCCTGGATCATGGCCATCAGGTTTTCGCGATAGGCATCGTGGTATTTCTGAGGCTCGAATTCGGCCAGCAGGGAATCAATCAGCATCTTGGCCATGGCCAGCTCTTTTTCTTTCACAATGCTGGTGTCGGTGCGGAACTCTTCCACCTGCCGGATTTCGTCGGGATAATACATGGTGTGCAGCAGAATCCCTTTTGGTCCCGGCCGCAGCACCACGATGTGTTCGCGATTATGCATGGCAATCTTGGCCACACCCACGCACCCGCTTTGGCGTAGCGCTTCAAAAAGAAGGGCATAGGGCTTTTCGCCGGCTTCATCGGGCGCCATGTAATAGGAGCTTTCAAAGAAAATGGCATCGACTTCAGTGGCCTTCACAAACTCCAGAACTTCCATGGTCTTGGCGGTCTTCGGCGCGACCTTCTTGATGTCCTCGTCGTCAATCACTACATATTTGTCTTTCTCGTATTCATAGCCCTTGACGACTTCCGAGCGCGAAATGGGCTTATCTTCAGCCTGGCAATAAAGCACGTTCTTGACGCGAGAGTTGTCATGCTTGTGGAGTTGGTTGAAGCCGACGGATTCACTACGGGCTGCGCTGTACAATTTGACGGGAAGCGACAGCAGACCAAAAGTAAGATGTCCCTTCCAAACTGTGCTGGCCATTTCATGTTCTCCAGATAAGGGCGTAGGGGTTATGAGAGCACAAAAAGCGGTGCAATACAATCTTCCGAACAGGCTATGTCACTAGAAGAATACCGGCGAAAAAGAGTCTTTTCCAGGACACCGGAGCCTCCGGACAAGCCGAGCGGCGAGGAGGGTAACCGCTTTTTTATTCAGAGACATAGTGCCCGACGTCTCCACTATGACTTGAGGCTGGAAATGGACGGTGTACTGAAGTCCTGGGCGCTGCCGCACGGGCCAACACTTGATCCGGCGATCAAGCGTCTGGCGGTCCATGTGGAAGACCATCCGCTGGATTATGGCAGCTTTGAAGGCACGATTCCCAGCGGCAATTACGGCGCGGGTAGCGTCACGTTGTGGGACCGCGGCACGTATGAATGGCTCGGCCCCAAGACGCCGGAGCAGATGTGGGAGTCGGGCGATCTCAAGCTGCGCTTTCATGGACACAAGATCGTGGGCGAGTTTGCTCTGGTGCGCACCAATCGCGCCAAAGGGAAAGACTGGCTGCTGATCAAGAAAAAGGATTTTGCCGTGCGTGAAGGCTGGGACCCGGAAGCCGACACGCGTAGCGTTCTGCAAGGGCCTGGAGACATTTCTTCGACTGAAGGCGCGGTCAAAGCCGACATGCCGACTGCGCTAGAGCCGATGCTGGCGACGCTCGGTAATGCGGTGCCTGCCGGTAGTGACTGGCTCTATGAAGTCAAGTGGGACGGATATCGTGCTCTGTGCTTCATTGAGGCTGGCAAAGTGCGGATGCTCTCGCGGCGGGGCACCAAACTGGATAAGCAGTTTGCACCTGTGGCGCAGGCGCTGGCACAGAGCGTGAAAGCAGACACGGCGATCATTGACGGCGAAGTGGTTGCCCTGGATGACAATGGCAATCCAAGCTTTCAGCATCTGCAAAACCTCACTGGGTTCGGCACCAAACCAGCCCTCAAGGGTATGGCGCCACCGAACCTGAACTTCTTTGCATTCGATCTGCTGTATCTCAACGGATACGACCTGCGGAAAGCCGCACTGATTGACCGGCGGCAACTGTTGATGTCAATCCTGCTGCCTAGCGACATCGTGCGATATTCAGAACATTTTGTTGGCAAGGGTGACGAACTGCTGAATGCCGTGCGCGCCAAGGGCTTGGAAGGAATCATTGCCAAACAGGCGCAGAGCCGCTACGAATCGAAGCGCAGTGGCAGCTGGATCAAGATCAAGGTCACCACACAGCAGGATTTTGTTGTCTGCGGATACATTCTGGGCGAGCGCGAACCGTTTGGCTCGTTGGTGCTGGGTTATCACAAAGACAAGAAGCTTGTTTACGCGGGCAATGTGGGCTCGGGGTTTACGCAGCAATCGCTTAAGAGCCTGTTTGAGAAGATCAAACCGCTGATCACGAAGAAGCCGGTGCTGAGCGATGTGCCGAAAGAAATCGGCGAGGTCACATGGGTAAAGCCCGAGCTGGTCTGCCTGGTGAAGTTTACGTCCTGGACAAAAGACGACCGCCTGCGCGCTCCTGTTTTTATAGGATTGCGGACTGAGGTCGCGCCTGAAGAGGTGGTGCGGGAAACAGGGTTGCTGGCGGACCAAGAATCGCAGCCGGAGTCTACGCCAGAAGTCTTATTGCCTGCGGACAAAACTGAGATCACGCTCGATATCGATGGCCATCGGCTGAAATTCACCAACCTTAATAAAGTTTTCTATCCGGCAGACGGTTATACAAAGCGCGACGTCATCAATTTTTACGCCGCGGTTGCCGATCTGCTGGTGCCGCATTTGCAAGGCCGTCCGCTTTCGCTCAAGAGGTATCCCAACGGCATTGACCAGGATTATTTCTTCCAGAAAGATGCTTCCGGATTTCCTGACTGGCTGCATCGGGCAGAGCTGGAGGATGACGAAGAATCCAAAATGCGCGTGATCTGCGACGACAAAGCTTCTCTCCTTTATCTAGCCAACTTGGGCTGCATTGACCAGAACCCGTACATGAGCCGGATGGAAACGCTGGAGCATCCGGACTTTATTCTGATCGATCTTGATCCGTATCACTGCGGTTATGACCGAATTGTGGAAGCGGCGCAGCTCATCCGGGAAAAGCTGCGGCTGATCGGGTTGATGGGATATCCCAAGACCACCGGCGGAGACGGCATGCATGTCTATGTTCCGGTGGAACCAATTTACAGTTCGGCACAGACGCGGCAATTTGCAGAAATACTGGCGCGATGGGTGGCGGCCGAGCGGCCTGATCTATTTACCACACCGCGAAACGTTTCTTCGCGGGAAAAGGGCAAGGTTTATTTCGACTATCTGCAAAACGCCAGCGGCAAGACGATTTCTGCTCCATACGTTCTACGGGCACATCCGGGAGCGCCCGTGGCGACGCCGCTTAAGTGGGATGAAGTTGTGCCAGGGCTGAAACCGGCGCAGTTTCACATTGCGAATGTGCTGCGGCGCTTTGAGCGCGTGGGCGATTTGTTTGCCGGCGTATTGAAGAAGCTGCAGGAACTGGGCCCGGCGATTGAGAAGCTGAGCAAAGTGATGGTATAAAGCACATGATTCACCGCAAAGGACGCGAAGGTCGCAAAGGAAATCGGAAAAAGGAATTTGGCAGCATAGTGAGACCGTCCTGGCCCGGCATGACATAGGATTGACAGTCATGGGTGAAGCAACCTTCACTCCTTGATCACTCTTTCATAATTTTCTCTCCGGATTGTTGAGCCTTCATCGTTTGGCTGACGTAGCCCGCATGGTTGGTGGTAACGCCCGCCGCTCCTTTCTGCATGGCCGCGCGGAGATCAGCTGACAGAGGCGTTTTGGTGAGCGTGTGCTGTGTTACCAGCACGTAGACGGTTTCCGCCGCGGCGATCGGGCGATCATGACCGGCAATGCGGAATTCGGCGGCCAGCGTGAATGAAGTGTTGCCGAGGACCTTGGCAAAAACAGAAATTTCCAGTACCTGATCAAAGCGCGCCGGGGCCTTCCATTCGATGGTTTGTTTAACGAGTTGGAAGTCGAGTTCGCCGCTGAAGAGCTGCTCGCCATAGCCAAGCGCACGCAGGAATTCTGTGGTGGCCAAGTCGACGTATTCGGCATAGCGTGCGTTGAAGACAACCTTCTGGGTGTCGCATTCACCGTAACGCACGCGGAGATAGTAGCGGAAGGGCATGAGCATTTTGGTCGGAAGTGATTTTAAATGATTCGCGCGAGCGAAATCCTGCTTGTATTTTTCAATCGTTTATTAGGGACGCTGTCCCCTGACTATGCAGTGCGAGCAACCAGGCGCAAAAAAGGCTCCGAGCCGATTCGCTATTGTTTTGTAGGCGAACATACGGTAAACTGCGATGAAACAGCCAACAGGGAAAGGTAACGTGATGGGAAATCAAGTTTTCGATGAAGATTAAAAAGGACGGGAAGACCGTCCAGATGCTGATGTTATGCACGGAGTGCGGGGGAGAGCTGGAGATGGCGTCAGGGGCGACGACTGTTCGGTTCCGCTGTCGTAAGCACGGTGAATTGGGAACGCTTTCGGCAGAGGAGTTTGCTGATGGCTTGCGGCAAGCCCAGGAGAAAGCTGCCCAACAGTATGGCTTGGGGAAACCGGTCCGAATGAAGGTGGCACCGGCAGAACCGACGATCCAGTAGAAGTGGTGGAACTGAACACAAAACCTGCGCGTCGAGCGCTGCGGCGATCGAGCGGCTGACTGAGTCATGTGATAAACAACGAACCTGATATAACTCATCTAATGTTCGCATCGCGCACTGACTGGAACCTGAAACCAAACCGGCTGGCCATAGCGCTGGAGCGCCATAGATCGAGCGGCCGACGACTGCTTGATCTGAGCGCGTCGAATCCTACCGAATGTGGATTCAAGTATGACGCACCGGCCATCATGCGCTCACTTTGTGCTCCCGCATCACTGCAATATCATCCTGATCCAAAAGGCTTGCAATCCGCGAGGCAGGCCGTGAGGGATTACTATGCGGAGCACGGCGATGGCGTCTCGGTCGAAGATCTTATCCTGACTGCAAGCACCAGCGAGGCCTACTCTTTCATCTTTCGGTTGCTGTGCAATCCGGGCGACGAACTGCTGATTCCCACGCCAGGCTATCCGTTGTTTGATTTTCTGGCGGACGTGAATGACGTGAGACTGGTTCACTATCCTCTTTTCTATGACCACGGGTGGCATATCGACATGCACGCTCTAAAGCAGACAATCACTCCGCGTTCACGGGGAGTCATTGTTGTCCATCCGAATAACCCTACTGGACATTTCACCAAGCCAGAAGAAGTTGCGGAGCTCAACCAGATATGTACCGCCAACCAGATGGCCATCATCGCTGATGAAGTGTTTCTTGATTTTTCGCTCGGCGCCGTGCAAAAGAGCTTTGTCGCGAACAACGGAGCACTGACGTTCACCATGAGCGGCATCTCCAAAATTTCCGGCCTGCCACAGATGAAATTTGCATGGCTTGCTGTCAGCGGCCCGGAAGCAGAAAAAAGGGAAGCGGTGGCTAGATTGGAGATGATTGCGGATACGTATCTTTCATTGAATGCTCCGATCCAGTTGGCTGCGACCGTCTTGTTGCAGCAGCGGAAAAAGTTTCAAGAGCAGTTGATGGCCCGTGTGCACGCCAATCTTGCAGAGCTGGATGCGCAGCTTGCGGACAACCAGCACGTGAGCCGTTTGGTTGTTGAGGGAGGCTGGTATGCGGTCCTTCGCATTCCAGCTACGCGTTCGGATGAAGTGCTTGCGATTGAACTGCTGCAATCGCACGATGTGTATCTTCATCCGGGGCACTTCTATGAGTTTTCGGGCGACGGATACCTTATCGTGAGCTTAATTACTCCAACACAAGATTTCAGCGAAGGGCTACGCAGGGTCTTGTCTGCCATTGAATAATCGTGCTCCGTCGCTATCGCCCCAGACATTACAAAGAAGCCTATGCCGCTAAATCCCTGTCGCACTCAACATCAGGTCGCCTACTCCCACATGCGCATGCAAGCGATATTTGCCGGGGCCAGCGGTCTTGAATGATCGTGACAGTCTGGTCTTCGCAGTTTTGAATAACGGACCATACATATCGCCGATGCGGACAGAGAAATCTGCCTGGGCATAATCCTGTGGGTGCAGGGAATTTAGGTCCAGATTGCCGGCGAGGATTTCTATATCCTTATTGCCCTCAACATCGCCAATGCTGAGTCCGCCGGCGCTCATGCGCACGCGCAAATCGGTCTTGTGCGGGACTTCAATGATGGCATGAAAATTTGTTTTCGGTCCGGCAATCTTCACGTGGTTCTGCCCATGTCCTGAATCGATCTCTACCTTCACTTTGCGTACGGCGTCTGCATCGCTGTCATCGTACACAACGGCAATGCTATCGGAGGCGCTTGCGACAATCTGGTAATCGCCAGAGCCAAGGTCTATCACCAGCGGCCAGTTGGGATCAGGCCGAAGCTCATAGCGCCGCTCATGATTGGCTTGCGGTTGTCCCCAGGTCAGGGACGCAGAAAGCGCGAGAAAAAGAAGCAGGAGTCTTTTCATTACACGTCTCCTTGCGTTGTATATACGCCGGAAGAACGGAAAAGGTTCCTGGAAGTTGCAAACTTATTTTGATGGAATGTTCGTTGCGCCAGATGCCGATTGCCGCAGCTTGTAACGCTGGATCTTTCCCGTGGCCGTCTTGGGAAGGTCTGTGACCACCTCAAATACCTGCGGACATTTGTACGCCGCAAGTCTGCCGACAACATGCTGCCGAATCTCTTCAATCAATTGCGGTGTATTGCTCGCGTCTTTCTTGAGCACCACGTAAGCTGCGGGCTTCACTAGATTATTGCCGTCTGCGTTGCCGATGGCCGCGGCCTCCTGCACCATGGGATGCTCCATCAACACGTTCTCAATTTCGATGGGGCTCACCCACATTCCCTTCACCTTCATCATGTCGTCATTGCGGCCCACGTACCAGTAATAGCCGTCCGGATCGCGATAGTATTTGTCGCCGGTGCGGATCCAATGGCCCTCAATGGTTTCTTTTGTTTTCTCGTGCTGGTTCCAGTAAAACGCGCAGACGGAATCGCCCTTAATTAAAAGGCTGCCGACCTCGCCGTCGGGAAGGTCGTTGCCGTTTTCGTCCACGATACGCGCTTCGTATCCAGGCATGATCTGCCCGCTTGAACCCGGACGCACCGCTCCCGGCCGGTTGGCGATAAACATGTGCAGCGCTTCGGTGGATCCGATGGCGTCCAGAATCTCAACGTTAAAGCGTTGCTTGAAGCGATGGTACAGCGTGGCGGCCAGCGGCTCACCGGCGGAAACGGCGTACCGCACGGTTGAGAGATCAAAGTCCGGGCCGCCTTCGCGTTTATAAGAAAGCAGCGTCGAATAGTTTGAAGGCACGGAAAAGAACAGCGTCGGCTTGTGCTTTTCAATCACGGAGAAAATGTTAGGAGGTGACGGCGATCCTGGCCAGAGAATGCTGGTTGCTCCCACGGAGAGAGCAAAATACAGTCCGTTGCCCAGGCCATAGGCAAAGAACATTTTAGCCACGCTGAAAAACCGGTCATCTTGGGTGATCTGCAGAATGTTCCTGGCATAAAGTTCAGCGCATACCACCATGTCATGGTGCAGATGCACGCAGCCTTTAGGGAAGCCAGTGCTGCCGGAAGAGTACAGCCAGAATGCGGCATCGTCTTTTGTTGTCTGTTCCGGAGCCAGGTCAGGAGAACTTTCATTCAGAAGGTCTTGCAGTGACTCCGTGCCATCCTGCGCGTTGCCAAACACAACGATCGTCTTTAGATAGCACAACTTTTCTCGGGCAATGGCCCGTATATGTGACAGCAGAGATTCGCTCACAATCAACACACGCACACGCGAATCATTCAGGATGTATTCATACTCGCTCGGCTTCAGGAGCGTATTGATCGGGATGGGAACGGCGCCGATTTTGATAGCGCCAAAAAAGCAATAAGGAAATTCCGGTGTATCCAGCAGCAATAGGCCCACGCGCTCTTCCTGCCGGACGCCTAGTTTTTTGAGCGCATTGCCCGCGCGATTGACCCTTTCAAAGAGCTGCCGGTAGGTGACGCGCTCGTCGCCGCATTCATAGGCAATTCTGTCGCCCCGGTCTTCGGCAATGTGGCGGTCAACAAAATAGGTCGCGACGTTAAAAATCGTCGGCAGCTGGATTGATTTCATCTTGTCCATCAGTGGAATCTGCGACGCCAGTAGATCTAACCCTCGCGGAATCAGCGGCTTGTATGAAAGCTCCCGATTCAGGATTTACCTAATATAACCGGAACTTATGCGCCTTCCCAGCCGTAACTATTGCCAGCCGGGAAGCGCAAAGCGTGATAATTTTGCCATTCCGGTTAATAACAGGGTTCTTCTCTCGTCTGACATCTTGAGAGGAGCACCGTACTAAATTGCAGGCCACAATGCAAATAGCGCAGGCGAATATGGCAGTCATGGCCGGAGACAGTTACAGGCCGGGGCTGGAGCAGATATTTCTGGAGCACAAAGAGCTTGTTTACCGGGCGGCCTATCGCGTTACCGGCAATTCGAGCGACGCAGAGGATGTGTTGCAAACCGTTTTTCTGCGGCTGGTGCGGTTGGAAAAATTTCCGGAAATCTCCAACCTTCCAGGTTATCTGCACCGTTCCGCGGTGAATGCGTCTCTGGACTTGCTGCGCGGGAAAAAGGAAACCTTTTCCCTGGATGAAGACCCGAACCAGACTGAAGTGGTGTCCACAGATCATGGACCCCATTCGGCTGAACTTCGGGACTGGTTGCGCCACGCACTGGCAAAACTGAATCCACGCTGGGCGGAAATGTTTGTGCTTCGATTTATAGAGGATTACAGCAATCGTGAAATAGCCGGACTTATGAATACATCGGCTGCGGTAGTTGCTGTGGTGCTGCATCGTACGCGTGCTCAACTCAAGAAGGATTTTAAAGGACTGACGAGAGGTGCCCGATGAAGCCGGACGAAAAGAATCGCGCCATCAATCCAGGCGAAAGGCTCGACCATGCGCTTAACGCCATGCGCGCCGAGCAGCCTGATCAAGAAACCATGAACGCCGCCGGAGAGCGCGTGTGGCAGCGCGTAAGCCAGGAAGCCGCTTTTCCTTCCACCGCGCAGGTAGCCTCTATCCGCGGATGTGAAGACGTGCGCTCATTGCTGCCGCAGTATCGCAACGGGACGCTCGCTCCAGCGCGCGCATTGCTGGTGGAATCCCATCTGCATGAATGCGTTGCTTGCCGCCGTGAAGCTGACAACGGCAAACGCGAGCGCAGCGCTCTTGCGCCGTGGAAGCAGGAACTTCCGCAGGTGGCAAACACCGGCTTCCGCTGGGTCGCTGCCGCAGCTGCAATCGTCATTTTTGCCGTGGCGACTTACTTTGTGCAGGACAAGTTCTTTTCCGGACCGCAGGGCATGCGCGCCCGTGTGGAATCACTGAACGGTGTACTGACCCGCGTGGGATATAGCGGTGATCAGGCGCTCAAAGTGGGCGATGAAGTCAGTGAAGGACAGATGGTCCGCACCGGCGGCGGATCACATGCCATGTTGCGCCTGCGCGATGGCTCAGTCGTCGAGATGAATGAGCGCGCCGAATTCGGCGTTTCCATGGGCCGCAAGGACACGACTATCCAGCTTGAACGCGGAAACATCATCATTCAAGCGGCAAAACGGACCAGCGGCCATCTTTATGTAGCTGCGCGTGATTGCCGCGTCTCGGTGACTGGAACAGTATTTTCTGTCAATGCCGGCATGAAAGGATCACGCGTTTCTGTGATTGAAGGCGAAGTGCGTGTGGCGGAAGCCGGAGCGGAGAAGGTACTGCATCCCGGCGATCAGCTTACGACCAACGCCAGCCTGGGAACGGTCCCAGTAAAGCAGGAAATAGCGTGGAGCCAGAACCTGGATAAACATCTGGCGCTGCTGGCGGAGTTTGCTCACTTGAGCAACAAGCTGGAAACCGTACAGATGCCGGGCTTGCGCTTCAAGAGCAATGTACTGCCAACGCTGCCCGCGAACACCGTTGTCTTTGCCGGCATTCCCAACCTGGGCGATGCAGTCCAGCAAGCCAATAAACTTTTCCAGCAGGAATTACAGGAGTCCGCCGTGCTACGCGAGTGGTGGCAGCAAGTGCAGGCAGGGAAGAAGAACGGCCCCGAGTTTGACGAACTGATCAACTACGTCCACGATCTTGGACAGTATCTGGGTGATGAAATTGTTTTCTCCGTCGCGCTGAACGGGCACGACGGCGAGCCTCTGGTGGTCGCTCAGGTGCAGCATGACGGCCTGAAGCAATTCATCCAGCAGGAAGCGGCAAAGTATGCAGGCACAAAAGAGCACATACGGGTCGTCGACGAACAGGAGCTGAACCAGATTCCAGCGCAGAAAGGGAAGCAGTTGCTGATCCTGGTCCGCTCTGACTTTGTTGCCGCGGCCGGCGATGCCGCAACGCTCAAACAATTTGTTGCCGGACTAAACAGCGGTGGAGGCGGCTTTGCCGGCACACCATTTGGCCAGCGTATGGCTGCGCAGTACAAGAATGGCGCGGATATCCTGTTTGGCGCGAACCTGGCAGTGATGACCTCAGCGCATAGGCCGCAAAGTCCGGAACAGACCTCGCGCTATCAGCTTACTGGCCTTGCTGACGTTGAATACCTGATTGCTGAGCGAAAGGGAAGTGGTTCGCAGGTACAGAACCACGCGCAACTAACGTTCGCCAACCAGCGCCATGGACTGGCTTCATGGCTGGCTGCGCCTGCGCCAATCGGCGGACTGGACTTCGTTTCCACCGATGCCGGCGCCGTGGCCGCGTTCATCTCCAAGGACCCGGCGGACATGCTGGATGATGTCCTGAACCTTGCCGATGCTAGTGGGAATAACGGTTCGGCAAAAATTGCACAGGGCGAGTCCGAGCTGAAGATCCAGTTCCATCGTGACCTGGCCGATACGCTCGGCGGCGAAGTTACCATCGCGCTGGATGGCCCAATCCTACCGACGCCATCATGGAAGATTGTGGCTGAGGTGAAAGATCCCGGCCGCTTGCAATCCACGATCCAACAGTTGGTTACGGATGTAAATGATCACGTCAAGGGCGAGCATCCAGGCCTGGCGCTGGAACAGACTTCGGCCAATGGATTGACGTTCTATACAATCCGCCATCTCGATGAAACAAAACCATTCGAGGCTACGTATACATTTACTGACGGATACATGATTCTTGGTCCAAGCAGGGCGCTGGTTATGAATGCGATTGCCATCCACCAGAACGGGAACTCGCTGGCACACTCAGCGGATTTCCGCGCGCTCCTGCCTCAGGACGAACAGCCTGACGTTTCCGCCGTGCTCTATCAGAACCTTGCGCCGGTGATCCAGCCGATCGCACAACAGCTTAGCGCTTCGCAATTGCAATCACTCAAACAGATTGCAGCGGAGACCAAACCCAGCGTAGTCTGCGCTTATGGTGAAAGCAATGCCATACGCGTGGCCAGCAGCAGCCGGCTCTTCGGCTTTGACTTGAACACATTGGCTCTCACCACATTAATGAATGTGGTGCAGCCTTCACGAGCGCATGGAGCGCTTTCTCGGTAAGAGGCCGAATGCCTGCAACCATTGAAATGCAAAACCTGACGGTGCGGCTGGGCAACAGGGTAATCCTGAACCAGTTGAACGGCGCGCTGTCAGGTCGTTGTATTGGACTGCTGGGCCCAAACGGTTCGGGCAAGTCAACCCTGATCAATACGCTGCTGGGATTTTATGAGCCTGTGGGCGGCGAAGCCCGCATCTTTGGCAAGGAAGTTAAAAGCAATCTGCGTGAACTCCGCGCCGCGATTGGCTACATGCCGGAAAGCGACGCTTTTATTGCCGACATGACCGGCGTCCGCTTTGTTCGATACATGGCGGAACTCTCAGGCCTACCGCGCGGTGAAGCGATGGAGCGCGCCCACGAAGCGTTCTTTTATGTCGGCTTGGGCGAGGCGCGGTACCGCAAGCTCGGAACATACTCGCTGGGAATGAAGCAACTGGCAAAGTTGGCCCAGGCCATCGCCCACGGGCCAAAGCTGGTGCTGCTGGACGAACCTACGAATGGCCTTGATCCTGAGGCGCGCATTCGCATGCTGCAACTGGTGCGTGAGATTCGCGATACTGGCGAGGTCAGCGTGCTCATCTCATCACACCTGTTGCGCGATATTGAAGAATGCTGCGATCAGGTGCTGATCCTGAAAGATGGCCGCATCGCCGCGCTATGCAATCTTGAAGAAGAGCGCAAAGCGAACCTGAAGTTTTTAGAACTGGAAGTCACGCAGGGCAATGGATTTCTGGAGTCGGTGCGCGGGCTGGGCTGCGAATGTGCCAGCTTTGGCGCCGGACGAGTCCGCATTGTGCTGCCGGACAACATTGATCTGCGCCAGATCTATCGCACCGCCGCAGAGCATGAAGTGCAGATACGCCGCATGAACTATCGCAGAGACACGCTCGAAGACATCTTCCTCAAGGCGATGGCCGGAACCCCGCAGGTACCTTCAGCACAACAGGGGAGCGCCAATGGCAGTCTATAAGCGTACATACAAGGCATACCACGGACCACTTACACCGGCGTGGTCGCGCTTTACCGTGCTGACGCGCTACGGCCTGTCAACATTATTTAACTCACGACCATTCACTGCTTACACTGTCTTGTGCTTCCTACCATTTCTTGTTGGGCTGGCCTACATCTATATAGTCCATAGCGCCGCAGCCCAGGCCGTACTGGGAGTGGGCAAGACAATTCCAGGGACAGTTAACAACGTCTGGTTTCTTTCATTCCTTGGCTTTGAAGCGGGGATGGGATTCATTCTTGCCGCATGGGGCGGACCGGGAATGATTACCAAGGATTTTGCCAATCACTCCGTGCAACTTTATCTCAGCCGGCCTATTTCACGAACTGAATATCTATTTGGCAAGATTTCTGTTCTGGCTGCCCTACTGTCAGCGACTACATGGATTCCAGCCCTGCTGTTGTTCTTTGTAAAAGCTGAGCTTCAGGGCAATGGTTGGCTTTGGGACAATCTCTGGATGGCGGGTTCGATCATACTGGGCTGTTTGCTGTGGATTGCCGTGATTTCTCTTGTTTCAATGGCAGCTGCAGTCTGGGTAAAGTGGCGCATTGCCGCGACTGCCCTGATGCTGGGAATATTCTTCCTGCTGCCGGCTCTTGGAGCTGTGCTGGATGCTATCTTGCGCACGCAGTGGGGCAGCCTGATCAACTTTACCCATATGATCTCCATTGTCTGGGCGCATCTGTTCCGGTTGAAAGCAATAGAGCGCCATTCTTCCGGCTTTGACGTAGTGCCGCTATGGGCCGCATGGGCGTCGCTCTTGTCGCTTTGCACCGCCTGCTTCTGGCTGCTCGATCGTAAGCTTCGGGCGCGGGAGGTGGAGCGCTCATGACCACCGCGAACAGCAACATCATTTTTGAAAACGTCTCCAAGTTTTACGGCGAAGTTCTTGGCGTGAATCGTGTGAATCTGACTTTGCCTCCGGGCGTGACCAGCCTGGTGGGACCGAACGGTTCGGGCAAGACCACGCTAATGAACCTTGTTACAGGACTTGTCCGTCCAACCCAGGGCCGCGTTAGCGTATTGGGACTCACGCCGGACGAACCGGAAGAATTCTTTCGCCACGTAGGCTATTGCACGCAGTTCGATTCATTTCCCAAAGGCGTGACAGGCTTCGAATTCATTCAGCAATCACTGCGGCTGCGCGGAGTCAGCGGCCCTGACGCTGCACGCTTGACGACTGAAGCGATTGACCGCGTCACTATGGGCGATGCCGCTCATCGTCGCGTTGCGGGATACAGCAAGGGCATGCGCCAGCGCATCCGTCTGGCCCAGGCTATCGCACATCATCCCACAGTGCTGGTGCTCGATGAGCCGCTCAACGGCCTTGATCCCATGGCGCGCTCGGAATCCATTGCGCTATTTGAAGCGCTGGGAAAACAGGGCCTGCACGTGATCATTTCCAGCCACGTCCTGCATGAGGTCGATAAGATTTCCGATCAGGTTGTCCTCATGAGCTATGGCTACGTCGTCGCAGAAGGACAGATTCACGGCGTCCGCACGGAAGTGAAAGAGCATCCCATGCAGATTCTTATCCGCTGCGCGCGGCCAGGCTTGCTTGCGTCACGGCTGTTTGCGCAGGACCACGTGGTGGAAGCCAAGCTGAACAATGACGGCAAGGGAGTTCTGGTGCGCACAAAAGACGCCGACCAGTTTTATCAACTCCTGAACAAGATCGTAGTTGAAGACGATTTTGCCGTAGACACAGTCGCGCCCAATGATGACGACGTGAACTCCGTCTATCAATATCTCATTGGCAGCGGAGGAGGCACGGTATGAGCACAGCAGCCATCGCGCGTCCGCGCAAGCCGATCAAGGAACTTCCGTGGCAGTTATGGGCTTCACAACTTGCGGCCTTGCTGCGGATTGAGATCAAGAAGACGCTCTGGATGCGCCGCAGTATATGGATCTACTTGCTGGCCTTTGCGCCAACAGTAATGTTCGGCATCCACGCTCTTACCAGCCCCATGGGACGCAATTGCAGCATTGAAGAAGATACGCGTGTGCTGGCCTATACATTCCAGATATTTTATTTGCGCGTCGGGATTTTCTTTGGCTGCATGGGCCTGTTCACCTGGCTGTTCCGCGGTGAAATTGTGGAGAAGAGCCTGCACTATTATTTCCTCTCGCCTATGCGGCGTGAATTGCTCGTAGCAGGGAAGTTTCTGGCCGGATTGATCACAACATCGCTGATCTTTGGCGCTTCAGTGCTGCTCTGTTTCACCTTTGCCTATGGACATTTTGGCGCTCCCGGTCGCGCGTTTGTGTTCAATGGACCCGGTCTTGGACAGCTAGGCTCCTATCTGCTCGTAACGGTACTTGCCTGCCTGGGTTTCGGTTCAATCTTTCTGGCGTTAAGCCTGATCTTCAAGAACCCGATCATCCCCGGCGTCGTAGTGCTGTTGTGGGAATCGTTCCATGCCGTTGCGCCATCCTTGCTGCAGAAATTCAGCGTTACGTTTTACCTGGCCCAGCTTTCACCAGTCACCATTCCGCCCGATGGTCTCATGGCGCTATTCACTGTCATAGCTGAACCCGTTTCGCCCTGGCTGGCGATTCCAGGATTGCTTTTACTGAGCGCCGCTATTCTGGTGTTCGCCGCATTTCGAATTCGCAAGACTGAGATCAGCTATCTGGCAGACTAGGTGATTTACTTTTGCAAAAACGGATTCGTCTCGCGCTCTTCACCAATCGTCGTGATCGGCCCATGCCCGGGCACGACTTCGGTTTCATCCGGCAACGCCATCACCTGCGTATGCAATGAGCGCATGATTTTATCCATCGATCCACCTGGCAGATCTGTGCGTCCAATGCTGCCGGCAAAGAGTGTGTCTCCGGCGATCAACTTCTTTTCTTTCGGGAAATACAGGCAGATACTGCCTTCCGTGTGTCCCGGCGTGTGAATCACGTTTGAAGAGATTTCGCCGATCTTCAGCACGCGTCCCTGCCCAATTGCTTCATCCACATGAACGTCCCCAGGCGGGCGCATGCCAATCCATGCCGCCTGCATGTCGAGCATCTTCAATAGCGCATGATCATTCTGGTTCATCAGAATAGGCGCGCCCGTTGCTGCTTTAAGTTTCATTGCGCCGCCCACGTGATCGATGTGTGCATGTGTAATTACAATCTGCTTAAGCGTGAGCTTTTCCTGGCGCAGGATTTCCAGAATTCCCTCGATCTGGTCTCCAGGATCAATGACCATGGCTTCGTGGGTTTTCTCGTCGCCAATTACGGAGCAGTTGCACTGCAGCGGCCCGACGGGAAAGATTTTGTGAATCATAGAAATATGCTAATTGCAGAAGCGTTCTGCGGCCAGCGCAGGCATTAACTATCAAAAAATCTCGTCGGCAGGGGAACTCGTTTCCAACAGCAAAAGCCGCCCGCGGACGGCTCTGCTGAACTCAATCGTTGCTTACTTCTTCGGTGCTTCGGCCGGAGTTGGTACCCGGTCCATGATTGAAGATGAACCACGCACGCTGGTCATATATGTCAGCGCCATGGACGTAAGCATAAAAACGATGGCGCACCATGTCGTCAGCCGGGAAAATACGGTCGCCGTGCCGCGCGGACCAAACGCGGTCTGGCTTCCCATACCGCCAAAAGTAGCAGCAATATCGGCGCTCTTACCGTGCTGGAGCAGCACCACCACAATGAGAACCGCGCAAACAATCACATGAACAGTGGTAATTAAACCTTGCAGCATTTTGGTATTCAAAGTCCTTTCAAAACTTGGTGCGGAAGGGGGGATTTGAACCCCCACGCCTTTCGGCGCCACCCCCTCAAGATGGTGTGTCTGCCAGTTCCACCACTTCCGCTCTGGGCCTGTTTGCACCCACAAGCGCAGAACGCCGGATGGGAGAAAAAGGAAACTTGATTATAACAAACTCCATTTCCCCTGACCTCGCTTGATCAGTGCCATCAGTGCAAATCAGTGGTTAGCCTTTCCTTTTCCCATCACGAGCGCTGACGGCGATGTCGGATTCAGCCCCTCCCCCCATACCTCAATTAGCATTCCAAAGAACTTACGCGATTCAATCCCGGGGTTGGTCGACTGGATCAGACTTTCGATCTTGGCTGTTCTCAGCGTCTCCGCACCTCCGCGGTGACGTTCTGTTTTTCCGATCACGCGCGATTCCGGCGCTCACGGCGATCTTTCGTACCCCTCACCCCCGCCTTTTTCCAACTTTTGTTGCAAACAAAACACTTTCGCCATTCGACGCTTGGGCCTCCCCTGCGTCGCGCTCGGGTGGCCCTTGGGCCACGCTTGGGCCACCCAAGGGCCGCCCAATCCCAAACCCAGTCGAATTTGTGCTTCGGACAGGTCTGGCTAAAGGCTAATGGCTAAGAGCTAAAGGCTGGATTTACTCTAGCGCACTTCATGCCGGCATTCACGCGCGAACTAGTTCACTTGCAGCGGACATGTCTTGTGCAACCCTCTGCTTAACATCGTTCATTGTCCGTATGGACAATCCAAGGCTCCTCTCTTGATATCCTCATAATTGGAATAAAAAGCACTCTGGAGATGTCAGCTTCATGCAGATCAACGACCATGTTTTCCTCGTCACTGGCGCATCCTCTGGAATCGGACTGTCCACGTCAGTCGCGCTTGCGGAGCGTGGCGCCAAAGTGGCGTTGCTGGCCCGCAGCAAAAAGGCTCTCGAAGAACTCTCTGCGCGGCTCCCCGGCAGTTTCCCGATCATTGCCGACATGACGGACTTTGCAGAAGTGCGGCAAGCCGTGCATACGGCTCATCAGCGTTACGGTCGGATGGATGGCCTGATCAACAACGCTGGACGCAGCTACGCGGCGGCGGTAGAAGAGATTGATCCTGCGTTATTCGATGAAATCTTTCATCTCAACGTGCTTGGGCCCATCGTGGCAATGCAGGCCGTGATTCCCATCATGCGCGCACAGGGCGCTGGAAGTATTGTGAATGTAAACTCCGGAACGGCTTTTATGACCATTCCTCAATACAGCGTTTACTCTGCTTCCAAGCGCGCGCTTCTTGGCTTCAGCCTCACCGCGCGGGCGGAACTGGAAAAAGACAAGATTGTCGTGAGTGAAGTCTATCCATTCATCACGGCAACCAATTTCGGAAAAAATAGGATGGGCAATCCCGCAGGCGGAGGTCCCGCTGCGAACTATGCTTCCGGTGATACGCCGGAATTTGTTGCCGGTATCATTCTGCAAGCCATTGAAGAAGGGCAGGCGCAATATTTTGCCAATGATCGGTTGAAGCAGATGTCGGGCGTGTAAGTACCTTCAGCCGTCCCTGGCGCGTGTGTTTTCGCGCGCTGGGGTGGAAGTCGCAGGACCCGAAGGTGCACATTTCTGTCAAACAGCGTAGAGAGTTCTCTTCAAGTGCTCAGTTTCTGCGGGAGTCGCCTCGCGCTGACACACTGCACAAGCCGGCGAATACACCAACACAACGACCTGCTGTTCCGAGGGGCCGAACCATCATCGCTGCTGAGACCTCCGTCACGGCTCCGTGAGGAACCGAGGAATCGGCTCCGCCGGTCTCAAGATCACAATCTGCACGGGACTCATGAAGGCTTATCGCATAAGCAAATAGCAATTGGAAATTCGCGGCAATTAGCAACAGCCTTTTGCAATATCAGTGACGGTCGTTGCTGATGTCAAGAGCGCGGCACAAAAAACGAAGGAAGTAAGGCGGCGGTTTTACTTTGTTAGGCGCGCGCTTTACGTTGTAAAGCCGGGTCCGGGCCTGCCCATCTCCTCTGCGCCCTTCGCGTCCTTTGCGGTGAAACTCTTGCTTTACAATCCGTCCTGAATCAGCGTTATCCGCTATCAGCGGTAAGATTTTGTTTTACCACTGCACAATCGCCGCAAACGACTTCGCGTCCAGACTAGCCCCGCCAACCAGAGCGCCATCAATCTCCGGTTGTGACATCAAGGCCTTTGCGTTCTCCGGCTTGACGCTGCCGCCATACAAAATCCGCATCTTCGCAGCGACATCATCCCCGAAAGCTTCCGCCGCCTGGGTACGAATCACTCGATGCGCCTCGGCGGCTAGTTCCGGAGTCGCCGTTTTACCTGTGCCGATTGCCCAGCAAGGTTCATAAGCCACCACAATAGCATGGGCTCCGCCGCCGGCAATCTCACGGAAAGCGATGCTGCATTGCCGCCGCAAAATATCTTCTGTCACGCCGGCTTCGCGTTCCTGCAAAACTTCACCCACACAGACGATCGGCTTCAATCCCGCCACTAAAGCAGCGCGCAGCTTGCGGTTTACTGTGTCATCGGTCTCGCCAAAATATTGCCGCCGCTCGGAATGGCCGATGATCACGTGCGAGCAGCCTACGGCGTGCAGCATCTGCGCGGATACGGCTCCCGTGTATGCGCCTTCACTCTCCCAGAACATGTCCTGGCCGCCAAGGGCAATCTTGCTGCCGCGCAGCGCCCATCCCACCTGAGGGATCAGCACAAACGGCGGACAGAGAACAATCTCGTCTCGCTCATGTCCCGCCACCAGAGGAAGAAAAGCGGACACAAAGGCCTGCGCCTGCTCCGGAGTTTTGTACATCTTCCAGTTCGCTGCGATCAGCTTTTTTCTCATGCTTCAGCCTTGATCTTGTAGTGGGGAAAGTCGCGGCTCAGCTCCTCCGCCGCGGTTGCGTAAGCCTTGTAAGTGCGCTCGTCAAACAACACAAAGCGGACCAGCTTCACGGATTTCGGGTCATGCAGAAGATCGGCAATCGTCCGTAAGGCTATTTGCGCGGCTGGTCCCGCAGGATACCCAAACGCTCCTGTGGAAACAGAAGGGAAGCTTACGCTGGCGCACAGCTTGCGATTGGCCTGCTCCATGGAGTTGCAGTAGCAGCTCTCCAGTATCTGCGGCTCATTCACTTTGCCGCCCTGCCATACTGGCCCCACCGTGTGGATCACGTATTTTGCTTTCAGGTTCGCGCCGGAAGTAATAACCGCCTGTCCCGGCGGCAACGGGCCGCGCTGGTCACGTATTTTCTTGCATTCTGCCAGAAGCGCCGGCCCGGCAGCTCTGTGAATAGCTCCGTCCACGCCGCCCCCGCCCAGCAGCCCAGAGTTGGCGGCGTTCACGATAGCGTCAGTCGTTTCGTCGGTGATGTCGCCCATCGCCAATTCAAGAGTGGCTTTCGGGCCAATTCGATATCGCACGCTGTGCGCCATTTATTTGTTGGTGAGCGCTTCCACGCCCGGAAGTTTTTTGCCTTCCAGAAACTCCAGTGAAGCTCCGCCGCCGGTAGAAATGTGCGTGATCTTGTTCGCCAAACCGGACTGATGCACCGCCGCCACTGAATCTCCGCCGCCCACAATCGAAATCGCCCCGTGATTCCCGGCAACGGCCTCGGCAATCTTCATCGTCCCGCGCGCAAATGGCGCAACCTCAAACACGCCCATCGGGCCGTTCCATACGATGGTCTTGGCGCTGGCGATTTCTTTGCTGAAAGTGGCAATGGTGTCAGGACCAATGTCCAGGCCCACCTGATCGGCCGGAATGCCTTGATCTGTTTTGATGGTTTGAGTTTTGGCCGCTGCGTCAATCTTTTCTGCCACTACGTTGTCCCATGGCAGCAGCAGCCGGACGTTCTTTGCCTTTGCATCCTGAAGAAGAGACTTCGCCAGTTCGAGCTTGTCTTCTTCCACCAGCGATTTTCCTACCTGCTTGCCTTCGGCCTTTAGGAACGTATAAGCCATTGCGCCGCCGATCAGCAGTACGTCAACCTTCGTGAGCAGATTGCGGATGACATCAATCTTGTCTGAGACCTTGGCCCCGCCGATGATGGCGACAAAGGGCTTTTCCGGATGCGTTGTAGCTTTGCCGAGGTATTCCAGTTCTTTTTGCATCAGCAGGCCGGCTGCGGACTTATCCAGAAATTTTGTAATGCCGACAGTCGATGCATGTGCCCGATGCGCCGTGCCGAACGCGTCATTCACGTAGATATCGGCCAGCGCCGCCAGCTTGCGGGAAAAAGCTTCGTCATTGGCTTCTTCTTCGGCGTGAAAGCGCAAATTTTCCAGCAGCAGCGTCTGGCCTTTTTCCAGCTTGTGCGCCATCTCTTCCGCCGCCAGGCCGATGCAGTCCGGAGCAAACCCCACGTTGCAGGCGCGTCCCAGCTTTTCATCCAGCAGCATGCGCAGGCGTTCCGCCACCGGCCGCAGGCTCATTTTGGCATTCACTTTTCCTTTCGGACGCCCCAGGTGCGAAGCCAGGATCAGCTTTGCCCCTTTGCGCAGCGCATACTCGATTGTCGGCAGCGTCTCGCGTATCCGCGTGTCATCGGAAACGCGGCCATCTTCTGTAAGCGGCACGTTGAAGTCCACGCGCATGAAAACGCGATGGCCTTCAAGTTTCAAGTCCTGGATAGAAAGCTTGGTTATGTTCTTCTCAGTTGCTACTACCATCTACAGCCCCTTCTTTGCCATGAAGTGGATCAGGTCGCGTACGCGGCAGGAGTATCCCCACTCATTGTCGTACCATGCGATCACCTTCACGCAGTTGCCCGCCACAACGCGCGTGAGCGGCGCGTCCACAATGGAAGAGCGCTCGTCGCCGCGATAATCGACGGAAACTAGTTCCGCGGTTTCATAGCCCAGGATGCCCTTCATCGGGCCATTGGCGGCGGCTTGCAGTGCTTTGTTCACCTCTTCCACGCTGGTGGCCTTTTCCACAAAAACAACCAGATCGACAACCGAGACATTCGGCGTTGGAACGCGCATGGAAAAGCCATCCAGTTTGCCGCCCAGATCAGGAATCACCAGTTTAAGTGCCTTGGCAGCGCCAGTGGACGTGGGAATCATGGAAAGCGCGGCGGCCCGGGCGCGGCGTAGGTCTTTATGGGGAAAATCAAGAATGACCTGATCGTTGGTATAAGAATGGATCGTGGTCATCGTCCCGCTCTGGATCTTAAAACTGTCATGCAGCACCTTGGCCACCGGCGCCAGGCAGTTGGTTGTGCAGGAAGCGTTCGAGACGATATTGTGCTTGGCCGGATCGTATTTGCCTTCATTCACCCCTAGCACAATGGTGACGTCTTCATTCTTGGCCGGCGCGGAAATGATCACCTTCTTCACCGGCCCGCGCAGATGCTTTTTTGCCTGCTCCGCATCGGTGAATTTGCCGGTGGACTCGATAACGATCTGAGCGCCCACGGACTCCCAGTTGATGGCCGCCGGGTCCTTCTCTGAAAACACCTTGATCGCCTTGCCCGCAACGTTGATGGAATCGCCTGAGGCCTTAATGTCTTGCTTAAGATTGCCGAGAATCGAATCGTATTTGAGCAAGTGCGCGAGCGTTGCCGGGCTGGTCAGGTCGTTGACCGCCACAAATTCCAGGTTTGAATCGTCAAGGGCCGTGCGGAGAACATTGCGGCCAATGCGGCCAAAACCATTAATACCGACTTTAATTGCCATTATGTTTGAATCTCCTTCAAAGAAACCTGATAATCCAGCATCAGTTGGATGCAGAAAACCGCACAGTAGGACTCCGATACGCGGTTGAAACTAATCAGGTTAGCAGAGATGATTCAGGCGGCGCAATGCGGCGTGCTTCATGCGCGTGTGATATGGATCACTGACGAGAAAGCTAGAGTATGGGTTCGAAAATCGCGCCCAGAAACTCTCTGAAATATGTTTTCACATTTTCCCGGCGCTGGGTGTCCTTGGCCGAACCGAAGAGAGCGAAACGACAAAGCCGCGGATCGCAAGTCCCGCGGCTTCTTTTTGCATAAATGTGTCTTGGGGTGGTTTTCAAACTAACAAGTTTGCTGCATGGCCACACATATCCCTTCATCAGCTCCTGGCAGCCACTTCGTGTCGTGGCCGTTCATGGAACATCGAAAAGTGCTGTCGCCGCTGTGGCTCAATCTGCCAAAACGCTCAACTAACCTTTAAAAGGGAAGCACGCGGGTCCGGGGCCGTGGGCTTCGCATTCCATAGGTTTCCCTGGGGCGACAATCACTGTTTATTTAAGATGGAGTTTTCCGTGTGCCACTCAACTTCTTTGCTTGGCCCTAAATTGCTTTCTCTCTCTTCACTGCTTTTGCATATTGTCCCGTGCTGAATTGCGGGTGGCCTGAAAGCTTCTTGCTATTGCTGGTGTAGCGGGAACCCATTGCGAAGCACTTTCTTTGGATATCTTCAGATATGGGGCTGAGGCAGGAACATTCAAGCCGTCCAGTCCAATCATGTGAAGCCAGCGCCAAAGCGTCTGCGCACTTTCCTGTCGCGAAACCAATCCTTGCCACCTGCAGGGACTTTTGCCTGCCAGGAGTTTATTGAATGACTTGGTTCGGTTGCGGGCCGCCATTATAACAAGTTGCATTTGTGGTGCAACAGAAGAATTGCGTTAAAGCCCGGCCTGGTTAACTTTTTTGGTTCACCGGCCCGGGCTTTGGATGAGTCGCGGCTATTTGTGGCCTTTGGTGGTGAACTCAGCCACGCTGCTTTTGGCTTCAGTGCCGGTCCCTTCACCCTGGCCGGAATCCACCTGGAAAAAATACTTGGTGTTGGGTTTCAGGTTCTTCAAGTGGACGCGATGATTCTACGCCTTTGTCTTATCGTTGTCCGCGTACGCGGATTTCGCAGTCTGGCTTAGATGATTTGCGTCAGTTCCATAATGGATGGCGCTGCTGCCGCCGGTATTCGTAGTCCAGGCGATAACCGCCCACGTCGGACCGGTACCCTCGACGCGTGGCCCATCAGTGATCTTTTCTGCTTGCGCCTTCGGTGCCCGCTTTGGCACCGCCGTGGCCGAAGCAGCCAAAGCCGCGGCTAAAGCAATGATTGTGAATAGCTTTTTCAACTCAATACCCCCTTGGAAATCGGATCAAAAACACTAAGCGCTTCGATGCGGAGGCTCCGATTCAGGGTTTCACCCATTTCGCTGCTGAAAAACCTCCTTTGCTTGCAACTTCTTAGCTGCTTGTGTTACACACAGAAGCATGCGCAACTGGATGCGCGAGCGCATGAAGCGCCGTAAAAAAAAGCCGGAAAATGAGACCGAGGCCACTGGCAAGGTAGGCCAGCAGAAGCCTTTGGTCGATGAAGCTCACCCACAGCCCCTGATGCCGGCCTATGACGACATTGAGCCAGAGGCATCGCGCACCGCTGAGCCAGCTCCCGAAGCTGCGCAGGAAACTCAGGCAGCTAATGAGCCGCGCATGGAAACCGAGGTACAGCCGGAATCGCCGTCCGTGCCGCCGCCAGGGGCTCCGGAGCATCGTCCGGCACAGCAAGCGGGCAAGGCTTCAGGACGGCCATCCAAAGGCGTGGTGGTGTTGGCTATCGGTTTGCCGGGATCCGGTAAGACGACCTGGTTTAAGCGTCGCGGAGTCACCCCGCTTTCCAGTGACATGCTGCGTTCCATCCTTTTTGACGACATCACCGAGCAGCGCTATCAAGGCCTGGTTTTCTCCACTCTTAGGTCCCTGCTCCGCGCTCGCCTGATCGCTCGAATGCCATGGAATTATGTCGATGCCAGCAATCTGGCCCCGCATGAACGCCGTCAGTGGATCAAGATGGCTAAAGGCTTTGGATATGAAGTACATGCAGTCTTTTTCGATGTTCCACTTGAAGTTTGTCTTGAGCGCAATCGCAAACGTGAGCGCCAGGTAAAAGAGGATGTAATCCAGCGGATGGCAGCCAAACTGAAAGCACCTGGCTTTGAAGAAGGTTTCGGAAAAATTACGGTCGTACGTGTAAAGCGCTCAGGCGAACAAACTTAGTGTCGCCGATCCGGCGCTGATCTCTTTCAGCCTCGGGCGAAGTGCACCAAGGCAAAGATTCCAAACCATAAAAACGCCAGGTAATGCCAGTACCAGCCGGTAACCTCCACAGCGATTTGTTGCGACTCAAACCTTGTGGCCAGTAGCCGTCCCGCTACGGCATAAAGCAGCACCACCAACCCTCCCACCAGGTGGACAGCATGAGTGCCCGTGAGGATATAAAAGAGCGAGCGGCTGGGGTTTGAAGCCAGAAAAGCTCCCTGCGCTCGAAGGATGTTCCACACCACGAGCTGTCCCGCAAGGAAGCAAAAACCCAGAAAGACGGTGATGCCGAGCCACGGCAGGTCACGCTTGAACCGGGGAGGAACGATGCCCATAGCTGCAAACTCTTCCTTCTTCGCCATCGAACGGCGCGCCAGTTCAAGGGTCAAGCTGCTGAGCAGCAAGATCAGGGAATTTATCCATAACTGCAGATAGGGAAGGGCCAGAGGGATCCAGTCGCGGACCCAGCGATGCGCGTCTTCATCAAAACGGCCCTTGCCCATGCGGAAGACGTAAACCATGGTCAACAGGACAAAAACGGCTGTAACGGAGATGATGCACAGCGTCATGCCGATACGGTAACGGCGCATGCGCTGCTCGCGCGACCGAAAATCGCCGGAATTGCCGTGGTCGCCATCATCGCCGCCGCCGAAGCCGCGACGATGCGGAATTTTGCCCGGCCCTCCACCGCCCAGCCTGGGCTTCCGTTCGACTTCTACTCGATCGCTGATGATCGGCATAACACTACTTGAGATGTCGCTCCCACCGGTCTAGCTGGCCGGAGCGTCCTGCATCACAAAATCTTTTTTCGCTCCGGAAACATTGTACTCATAGGGTCCATGATTTATCTGAGGCCGCCGCTCGCCAAATCCCTCTGCAGGAACTGGAGAGCTCAAAGTCCACTCCAACGTGGTGCATTCCCAGGGATTAGCCTCCGCCACTTTGCCCCTGAACATGCTCCAGAATAAATTCACCAAAAATATCAGCTGTCCGCCCATCATAGCGATGGCAGCCATCGTCACAAATTTTTGCAACGGCGCCATGGCCGCTACATATTGTACGCCGCTCAGCTCGGAATAGCGCCGCGGATGTCCGGCAATTCCCAGCAAATGCATTGGCATAAATGTGGCGTAAGCGCCAAGTAGCGTAATCCAGAAATGTAGCCGTCCCAAGGTCTCATTCATCATTCGGCCAAACATTTTAGGAAACCAGAAATATGTGGCGGAAAAGATGGCAAACACACCCGCCATCGCCATGATCAGGTGAAAATGCGCAACCACGAAATATGTGTCATGCAGATAAGTATCGAGCGCGGGCTGGGCCAGGATCGGGCCGGTCAGTCCGCCAGTGATGAACAACGATACGAAGCCGGCGGAAAAGAGCAGCGGCGTGGCGTAGCGGATTCTTCCGCCGTAGAGCGTCGCTACCCAGTTAAAAGTTTTGATGGCGGAAGGAACAGCGATAGCAGTCGTCAGTGTCGAGAACGCGAAGCCCGCATACGGGTTCATGCCGCTTACGAACATATGATGCCCCCAAACCATGAAACCCAGGGCGCCAATCGCCAGCGTGGCGCCAACCATCGCTTTATATCCGAAGACTGGTTTGCGCGCGAAGACTGACAGCAGGTGCGAGGTAACACCCATCGCGGGAAGGATGGCGATGTAAACTTCTGGGTGCCCGAAGAACCAGAACAGATGTTGCCACATAAGCGGCGAACCGCCGGAATGAGCGATTGCTTTACCGCTTACCAGCAGTCCGCCGGGAATAAAGACGCTCGTCCCTGCGTGGCGGTCGAGCATCAGCAGAACCACCGCAGCCAGCAAGATGCCAAAAGCGAGGAGAATCAGGATCGAAGTGACGAACCAGCTCCAGCACGTCAGCGGCATGCGCATCCACGTCATCCCCGGTGCGCGATGACGCACAGTGGTGGCCACAAATCCCACGGCGCTCATGAGCGATGAGAGACAAAACAGCCCAATACTGACCAGCCATAGATCGGTTCCCAGACCCTGTCCGGGACCAGTCGAAGCAAGAGCACTTAGCGGTGGATATTGCGTCCATCCAGCTCCCGACGCGCCGCCCGGGACGGTGAAAGCCGCCATCAATACAAAGAATGCAAGTAAAGCTGTCCAGAAGCCCGTGGCAGTGAGCCGCGGAAATGCCATGTTCGACGTGCCCAATTGCAGAGGAAGAAAGAACGTTCCAAAACCCGCCTGCGGCACAGTCGAGAGGACAAAAAAAACCATCAACGTTCCGTGCATCGTTAGCTGAGCCAGATAATTTTCTGGTTTGATCTCACCGAGCAAGGGAATTGCAGCGTGCGGCCAGACCGGATGGATGCGCATCAGCAATGAAAGCCATGCCCCCACCAGCACGGCAGCCAGCGAGAGAAAAAAGTATCCGAGGCCGATGACTTTATGGTCAGTGCTGAAGACAAGGCGGTTTTTCTGAAATCCCGAGCGGAGCGAGGGATCCCGATTCTCACCAGAAGTCATAAGGAATATTGTTTTCTCATTACTACTAGGTATCACCGCTCCGAATCACGGTTTCCGCCCCCAGATCAATTTAACTGATACGATTCCCTCGCGGCGCTCTGGATTTCAAAAAATGAAGTCAATGCGCTCTCAACCACTTCTCAAATTCCTCTTCGCTCACCACCCGCACCATCGCGCGCATGCGATAGTGCCCAAGTCCGCACAATTCAGCGCACGCAATTTCATAGCTGCCTGTCTGAGTAGGAGTGAAATGTGAATGAATCTCCATTCCCGGGACCGTGTCCTGCTTGAAGCGCATTGCTGGGATAAAAAGACTGTGAATCACGTCCTGCGCCCGCAGATGCAGGTGCACGCTGTGACCAACGGGAACAACCATCGCCGTAGAGAGAATGTCGTCTCGCCCGGCGGGATCGCTGGGATCAATGCCCAGCGGATTGCCTTCGTCCGGGCGAGCAAACTTCTGTGCGTCGGTTCGACCAAAAACTCCGTCAGCTCCGGGATAGCGGAAATACCATTGGAACTGCGCTCCTGTGACCTCAACCTCGATCTCACCCGCCTGATTCTCCGCAGGCATTATGCTTGACCACAAGTGCTCGCCGGAAATGTTGAACCAGAAAAAGATGATCGTGACTGCAAGAGTCCAGGTGACTTCCAGCCGCCAGCTTCCTCTGGATATCCTGCCATCGTCCTGCGGCTTCTTTGACAGAACAAAGATCAGGACAAGGTGACCGACAATAAACAGCGTCCCAAATATCCAAAAGGCGATCTTGAATTGATGATCAATAGGCGCGGAACTTGCGGAGGCCCCGGCAGGGAACCAGTATGGACGAGCGAGGAAAAGATAGACACAGCCAAGGACAATCAGCAGCAGGGCGAGCCGCAGAGCTCTAGACTTATTTCCGCCGATGGCCATTCTTCACCATCTTGACGAACTCCTGGTGGACACGCGTGTCTTCCGATAATTCGGGATGGAAAGTCGCAGCCATAATTTTCCCCTGGCGCACCAGTACCGGATCGCCGCCTGCCGTAGCCAAAACCTCAACGCCTTTTCCTGTGCCCACGATCTTAGGCGCGCGAATGAACACCATCTCCAGAGGTTTTTGTCCCAGCTTGCTCTGGGCTTCGCGTATTGAGCTGTCAATCTGGCGGCCGTAGGCGTTGCGGCGGATGCGTATGTCCATCGCTGCGAGCGATTGCTGCGGCGGGTTCTCAACATGTCTGGCCAGCAGGATCGCGCCGGCGCAGGTCCCGAAAGTTGGTTTGGTGGAAACAAAGTCGCGCAGCTTTTCCAGGAATCCGCGCTCGGCCAGAAAATTCAGAAATGTGCTGGACTCGCCACCGGGAATCACAATGCCATCAATCGCATCAAGTTGCTCGGGTTTGCGCACCAGCGTGACTTCGACGTCCAACTGCTCCAGCCGCGCCTTGTGCGCTTCATAGTCACCCTGGATGGCTAAGACGCCGATTTTCATGGTTTTTCTTTGTCCCGAGCGAAGCGAGGGAACCTCTTCTTGTCCCGAGCAAAGCGAGGGAACCCTACGACTTAAATTGCTCTAAGAGGAAAAGATATGTCGCAACGCCGATTGGTGCAAATATTTTGCGAGCAAGTTTTCGTGCTGATAGGGATCCCTCGTTTTGCTCGGGATTTAAAAACCTACCATCCCCTCGTCTGCAACATATCCGCTTCCGCCATTGCCGCTACAGCCAAGCCCTTCATGGCACCGATCAAGTCCTCGCTGACTTCAAGCAATACTTTAGGATCGTCAAAATGCGTGCAGGCGCGGACGATAGCTTTCGCTCGCTTCTCCGCTTCCTTCGGCTCGCAGAAATTCAGGCCGTCAGCCATGAAGATTCCTGATCCAACGAACACGGCTTCCGCTCCAAGTTGGCGGACCAAGGCTGCGTCGGCGGGCGTCGCAATCCCGCCAGCGGAGAAGTTCGGCACAGGCAGCTTGCCCGTTTTTGCCACAAGTCGAACCAGCTCAACTGGGGCTTGCAAATCCTTGGCCTGGGCATAAAGCTCTTCTTCAGAGAGTGCCTTTAAAGTCTTCATTTCGCGCATGATCTGCCGCATGTGTTTTACGGCATGGACTACGTCGCCCGTCCCGGCCTCGCCCTTGGTACGAATCATGGCTGCGCCCTCCGCGATGCGCCTCAGCGCTTCGCCCAGGTTGCGGGCGCCGCATACAAATGGCGTCTGGAAGGCATGCTTATCCACATGGTGCGCTTCGTCAGCTGGGGTCAGGACTTCGGATTCGTCAATGTAATCCACGCCCAGCGCCTGAAGAATTTGCGCCTCAGCAAAATGGCCAATGCGGCACTTGGCCATCACCGGAATAGAAACTGTCTCCATGATCTCGCGAATCTTCTTGGGCGATGCCATACGGGCCACGCCACCCTGTGCGCGAATCTGGGCCGGAACGCGCTCCAAAGCCATCACCGCAGCAGCGCCGGCTTTTTCGGCGATCTCTGCCTGGCGAGCGTCGGTCACATCCATGATCACGCCGCCCTTGAGCATCTCTGCCAGTCCGGTCTTCAGTCGCAATCCGGAACTGCCGTTCAGCACGGTGCCACCGCCGTTGGGTGTGACCGTGACATTGTGGCCGTTGGAAACAGGTTTGTGGGCCTTTGCCGGCGTAGCTTCTTTCTTTCCCCGTGATCTAGACATTGCGAACTCCCGCGCCGTGTTCACGCTGGTGCGTCACGGCGAAACTTGTATGGCTGAACTCTTATTTTACTCGGTTGGAAGGATTTCTGCTGCAATCAGGCTTCTCTTTCGTTATCCGCAACGATGCCCGCTGGAACTCCGTGCCGGGCAAACATCTTTTCCGGATCAATGGCGATGAACGTTCCTGTACTCCGCGCCAGAACTTCACCCTTGGCATTGCTGATCTCAGCCATGTTGATGTGGCGTCGTCCATCCACGCTCTGCTCCGCGCTGGTGACGGTAAGCGGTTCGCCCAGAGGCACAGGTTTCAAATATTTGATTTCCATGGACGCCGTGAGCGCCAGCACGTTGCGAAACTTGTTCACCTTGCCCATGGCTTCATCCAGAATGGTGGCGATAATGCCGCCATGCGCGTGGCCGGGAGGTCCGGTATATTTGCGCGACAGCTTGAAGTGGCAAATGGCTTGACGCGAATCTTCGTCCAGTGAGAACTTCAGCCGCATGCCCTGGGGATTGTCGTGACCGCAGCCAAAGCAATGGTTCTTGCGCGGTTTGGGTTTGCCGACGACCGCGTGTCCGTGAGAAATTTTGCGTTTTGCCATTTGCGTGAAGCAACGATTATAGCAATCAGCAATTGGCACTCAGCATTCAGCCAAACCAATTACCGCAAAGGACGCCACGGACGCGAAGGAATAGGCGCATCTCTTCTGAATTCTGGTTCTCCTTTGCGTCCGTTGCGGTGAAAAGGTTTTGCTAAATGCTATTTCCTCGCCACCAGCTCCGCCACACCCCGCTGCTGAACTGTCTCGTGGTAATGCAACACGCGCATCGATGAAAATGCGTGTAGCAACTCATTCGGCTCAAGCAGGAACAGGGGATGACTGGGGCCACCCGCAAAGTTCTTCTGCTCGGTTGTGTAGGTTTTATAAATCAGGAACCCGCCGGGCTTGAGCGCCGATATCACGGCAGGGAAGAGCTCGCGCTGGAGAAAGAAGAAGACAAGAACCAGATCGTATTGCTCGCGGCCGAGATCTTGCACGACGTTCAGGTCGAGGACTTCGGTAAGGATCGAACTAGAGGTATTTGTGCTCTGCGCATTCTCCTGTGCCTTTTGAATGCCAACCTCTGAGATATCTAGCAGCTTCACTCGCCAACCGCGTTGCGCCAGCCAGATCGAATGCCGTCCAACTCCGCCGGCGACATCCAAGGCAAGGCCGGGAGATGTGCCAAAAAGGAACTCATCGTAAGCGCTCAGCAGAAACGGATCAGGATCGAGCGAGCCGTGCGAGCCCTCGCTGTATTTCTTGTTCCACGATGCATTTTCGTCAAGTTCCATTTAATTCTTTGTGACCTTCGCGCCCTTTGCGGTGAAGAGACACTAAAGAATAACCGCAATCGCCGCTATTTTGCTGCGTTATACTGGATGCTGTGAGCGCAGAGCAGGAAAAGACGTTTTACCTTGAAACCTTTGGCTGCCAGATGAATGTGCATGACTCTGAAAAAGTCATTGGCACGCTGGTGCATCAAGGGTACCGACAGGTCCAGACTGTCGAAGAGGCCGGACTGGTCCTTTACAACACCTGCTCCATCCGCGATAAGGCGGAACAAAAAGTTTTTCATCGCCTGAACGACTACAAGAAGCTCCAGTCACAGGGCAAGAAATTTGGCGTGCTGGGCTGTGTGGCGCAGCAGGAAGGTGAAAAGATCTTCGACAAAGCGCCCTACGTCTCGCTCGTGGCTGGCTCAGCTTCTTACCGCAACTTGCCGGCCATGCTGGTACAGATTGAGGCAGGGGACAATCGCGTAACTGGGCTGGACGATCGCCAGACCGATCTCACTTTTGAAACCGACTTCACCGCGCGCACCAACCCGCACCGGGGTTACATCACCATCATTGAAGGTTGTGATAAGTTCTGCGCCTACTGTGTGGTGCCGTACACGCGCGGCAAGGAGCGCAGCCGCACATCGGATTCAGTCATGGCCGAAGCTCGCCAGATGGCTGATCTTGGCTATACCGATATTCAACTGCTGGGCCAGAACGTAAACGCTTATGCCGATCCGCTGGGCAAGAAGACGTTTGCTGAGCTGCTGTATGCGATTGGCGAAATTCCCGGCGTTCGACGCGTGCGCTTTACCACGTCCCATCCGCGGCACTTCAGCAAGGATATTGTGGATGCCATCGTAGCCTCACCCCGCCTGTGCGACCACATTCATCTGCCGGTGCAGAGCGGATCGTCGCGTGTGCTGAAGGCCATGAACCGCGAGTACACGCGCGAAATGTATCTGGAAAAAATCTCATGGATGAAAGGCGCGAAGCGCCCGCTTTCGATCACCACGGACGTGATTGCCGGTTTCCCGAATGAGACAGCGTCCGAATTTGAGGAAACGGTTACTCTGCTGCATGAGTGCCAGTTTGACGCCGTTTTCACCTTCAAGTACTCGCCTCGTCCCAACACGCCGGCGCTGAGCATGATTGACAGCATCAGCGATGCAGAGAAGTCCAAGCGCCTGCAGATCCTGCAGGAACGCCAGCGAGAGATTCAAAGGATCAACTACGAAAAGCGAGTAGGCCAGACGCTTGAAGTAATGGTTGAAGGCATAAATGAATCACGGGGACAAATGATTGGGCGCACGTCGCAAAACATCACCCTGAACTTTACCGCGCCGAAAGAGGCCGTACCGGCCGTGGGCAGTTATGCTAACGTGCTGGTTACCAGGAGTTTCCCTAACAGTCTGTTGGGTGAAATGGTTTACTTGAGGTGATTCGGTGCGCCGATCACGCGCCGAGTCGATTAATTTAGGAGCATAATTGGGTTAACGGACGAGTGATTGACTCAGGAGCATAAATGCTGATGGCGTGAAAGTCGGCCCTTAGCGGTTTGGAGCACAGCGACATTCTGTAAGACGAGTAATGGGCGAGGCCGACCACGCGCCGAACCGATTGACATCGGAGCATAATTAGGTAACGGGCGAAGCATCCCCCCGGCGGTTTGGAGCGCAGCGACAATGGAAATAGAAATGAAAATTCGCGGATTGATGATGGATCCTGTGACCAACATGCCCATCGTCGTATTGAAGGATATTGGGAGCGATACGGTCCTGCCGATCTGGGTCGGCGTCTATGAGGCCAACGCCATCGCCCTGGAGATCGAGAAAGTCAGCACGCCACGCCCCATGACGCATGATCTGATCAAGAATCTGCTGATCGGCCTGGACACGCATGTCCACAAAATTGTGGTGAATGAGCTGCGCGACGACACATTTTTCGCCGTAATCTGGATGGAGCGTGAGGGAAGAGTCATCAGCATCGATTCCCGTCCGTCAGACGCTCTGGCGTTGGCTCTGCGTCTGGATTGCCCCATTTACGTTGAGGATGAAGTGCTCAAGACCTCCAAGGTGGCCAGCACCGCTGCGGACAAAATCTCTTCTGACGATCTGCGTAAGTGGTTGGAAGGCTTGAATGACGAGGACCTGGGTCACTACAAGATGTAGAGGCCTTTTTAGCCACGAATAAACGCGAATCTCGCGAAATCCGAATGAACTCTAATTTGTGAGTTATTCGCGTAAATTCGCGGCTCAGCTTTTTTCATGCCCAATCCCGAACACCAACTCCAGCGCCTCTATCTGGCCGGCTTTGACCTGCAAACCTTTGAGCGCTTTCCCAAGGCCGTGGGAGTCCTGCGCGACGGTTGTCTGGCATTTCTTGTCCCCGGGCCCGACGGGTTGCAGATTCTTGGCAATGTCGGCTGGCGCATGGGAGAAAGCCTTGGTCCGCTGGTACAGCGCGAAGGCCGCCAGGTTTTTGTCCATAAACAGGAAATGATCGAAGCCACGCCCGAACGGATTGCCACGCTGGAGCGGTTTCGATCCGATTTAAAGGCTATTCTTCGGGGGGAAGAGGCGATTCAGTAACAAGGTCACTTTTTCCGACCTAAGGAGCCCGCAGATCACAGCATTTCGTTTAGTTTACATAATATCTGTTATCAGACATTGTAAATGGCGAGCCAAGTCAGCCATACAGCCGCCCATTGCGATCTATAGACCGGCATTTCCATTATCCGCACAGTACTACTTTAGGTTGGAATAGCGTCCCCGCGACTCTTCGGGCGATTGCCAGCAGTTCCCTTTGCCCAGCAAACACTCTGACGATGGCTGCTTTGCTGAATTCCGGCAGGTTGACCGCGCCGCCGTGGCGGATTCTGGCCGCACTTTCAGGCGACGCAACGACGGCGGGAAATTCCGGCAGCACCAGCCGGGGATGGAGAAAGAGATCGTCAAGTGTGTTGCTCGCCTGGGCTTGTTCCAGTTGTTCCAGGCTGTGCGCTTCGTCGATCGTGAATTCACGGACAGCCGTCCGTTTAAGCGCGGCCAGATGTCCTCCGCATCCCAGCTTTTTTCCAAGATCATGCGCCAGTGATCGCAAATATGTTCCCGAACTGACCCAGGCGTGGAAGCAAACTGTCTCGCCGTCGCAATCATAGAACTCCAACGTTTTGATTTCGACTTGCTTGGGCTTAAGCTCTACTGGCTGCCCTTTGCGCGCCAGCCGATGCGCGGGGATGCCGGCAATTTTCTTGGCGGAAAATGGCGGCGGATACTGAGAAATTTCGCCAATAAACTCCCCGGCAGCGGCTTGCACCTGCTCCAATGAGAGCTCGACAGATTGTTTAAGGCCCGCAGGCTGGCCTTCCGCGTCGTAAGTGTCGGTCGCCCAGCCAAACCGAATGGTTCCTTCGTAGCGCTTGTCGGCCTCGTTATAAAACTGCGCCAAGCGGGTAAAGCGGCCAAGGACCAGCGGCAGCACGCCGGTCGCCATGGGATCGAGCGTGCCAAGATGGCCCACGGACTTTTCACCGACGATGCGGCGCACGCGCGCCACCACGTCATGCGAAGTCATTCCAGCCGGTTTGTCGACGATCAATACAGCGTCCACTTGAGTAACTCCGTTGAATCAAGCATCATACTGAAGAAGCTGCCACCGCATGTTCCCCATCCGAGACGACGCTCCCCGATCGACAACACCGTTTATCAACTACTTTCTTATCGTACTCAACATTGCGATTTTTCTTTTTGAATTGTCACTGCAGGTCTCCGGAGGACCCCGCGCCCGGGCCGACTTTGAAATGCAATTTGCGTTTGTTCCGGATCACGTAGCTGCCTGGATGAAAGGGTATCTGCCTGCGTCAGTTGCTTTTGTTCCCTTTCTCAGCTCCATGTTTCTTCATGCTTCCCTGCCTCATGTGCTGCTGAATATGTGGGGGCTGGCGATTTTCGGAGACAACGTTGAAGACCGTCTTGGTCATTTTCGTTATCTGGCCTTTTACCTTGTGTGCGGCTTGGCTGCCGGCGTCACGCATTTGATTTTCAATTTCACTTCCACAGTGCCCACCGTTGGCGCCAGCGGCGCGATTGCCGGCGTTATGGGAGCTTATCTGGTCCTTTATCCGCGGGCGCGCGTGCTAACGTGGTGGGGATTTTTTGTCTTCTGGCTGCCCGCGTGGCTGGTGCTGGGATACTGGCTCATCATCAACCTCTTGAGTGGCGCAGCTTTGTCATTATCGGAGTCCAAAGGACCTGTGGGCGGCGTGGCGTTTTGGGCGCATGTCGGCGGATTTGTGGCCGGAATGTTGTTGATCCAGCTCGTGCCTACGCGAAAAAACGTGTATGCCTTTGAAGATTACTGAGTAAGTGGGATTACCAGGTTCTGCTGCTAGAGCACCCCCGCAGCTGGCCCAATGCGAATCTCTTCAATGGCGGTGTTCGCAGGAGCTGAAACGGCATGCAGCACCGCCTGCGCCACGGTTTCAGCCGAGATCATCTTTTCTTTTGGTGCGTCCGGCCAGAACTGGCTCCAGATGTCGGTGTCCGTGGCGCCCGGCAGCAACGCAAGAACGCGGATGCCACGCTTGTGCAGGTCTTCACGCAATGCGTGCGTGAAACCCAGAGCGCCAAACTTCGACGCATTGTAAGCGGCCATGCCGGCGAACGGCTGCAACGCCGCAACCGAAAGATTGTTCACAATGGTTCCACCCGCGCGCATCAACGGCAGGGCCGCTCGCGTGACTAGGAATGTGCCAGTCAGGTTCGTATCGATGACTTCTTTCCAGGTTTCAATCGATAGCTGATCCACTGGCGCAAGCGCGTGAGCTACTCCAGCATTGTTGATCAGCACGTCGATCACGGAGTGCTGTTTGCCGATTTCGCGGAAAAGCTTTTCCACTGACGCAGGATTTCGGACGTCACAGGGAATGCCGGCAACTTGTTTTTTTTCAGAGATCGTCGCGGCGGCTTTCTGAAGGCGCTTCGCGTCCCGGCCGGTGATGACCACTGAATAGCCGCTCGCTGCGAAAATACGGGCCATCGCCAGGCCAATGCCGCTGCCGCCGCCGGTAATGACCGCGACTGGATTTTGCACGACATTCGTTGCCGGCATTAGAACGAATTTCCGTTTTTACCGTTGCGTATCAGGGAAAGAAACTCTTCTCGCGTATTCTGCGCGGTGCGGAAAGTGCCCAGCATATGCGAAGTTACAGCAGCGGAATGCTGCTTTTCCACGCCGCGCATCATCACGCACAGATGGCGCGCTTCAATCACAACGCCGACGCCCTGAGGATTGATAGCGTTCTGGATGGTTTCAGCAATTTGCACGGTCAGGCGTTCCTGCACCTGCAGGCGGCGGGCAAAGATATCGACCAGCCGGGGAATCTTGCTCAATCCCAGGACCTTGCCGTTTGGGATATAGGCAACGTGGACTTTGCCAAAAAACGGCAACATGTGGTGCTCGCACAGGCTGAACATCTCAACGTCTTTAACGATGACCATTTCATCATAAGGCACGTCAAAGAGTGCGCCCCGCAGGACCTTGTCCGCATCCTGGTCATAGCCCTTGGTCAGATATTCCAGAGACTTCTGCATGCGCTCCGGCGTTCGCAAAAGGCCGTCACGGCTGGGATCCTCACCCAGGCGCACCAGCAGTTCACGCAGTAACTCCTGCGTGCTGACTGCGGATACCGGCGAGGCTTCGTCAAATTTCTTCACAACAGCTCCTGATTTCACCAAAATCTCCTAGTAGCGGATTTCCCTGCCCCCGGCGTATTCAAAGGAATTGAGCATGGTTTCCTCAATACGAACCTTTTCGACCTCTGCATGGTGAAAGTCCCTTTCCAGAATATCGAAGACTTCAACGCACAGGTTTTCCGTGGTCGGCACGGTGGTTTGAAATTCCGCCAATGTATTGAGGTTCTGGTGATCAAAACGTTCCAGGATTTTTTCATGCACAAAAGAATCGAGATCAACCAGGTTACAAACCATGCCCGTTCGCGGGTCAACCCGGCCAGAAACCGTGACTTCAACTGAATAATTGTGGCCATGACCGTGTGGATTGTTGCACTTACCATAGACGGCCTTATTCTCCGCGTCTGACATTTCCACGCAATGCAGCCGGTGCGACGCCGAGAACAGATATCTTCTGGTCAGGTAGGCTTTCATGCTTCTCCGTAAAAATCCACAAACAGATCCGGTGTTTCATACACGCGGACGCGATGCAGTTCGGCCAAATTAAGCTTGGGCTCGAGGCGTCGCCAGATGCTAATGGCCAGATTTTCGGTCGTGGGAATCTGATCTTTGAAATCGGCAACTTCCTTGTTAAGGAAGCGATGGTCCATTGCCTCAATCACCTCGCGGTTCATGATCTCCTTTAATTCTTTCAGGTCCACCACAAATCCAGACCGCTGGTCCACATTGCCCTTTACCGTAACTTCCAGCGTGTAATTGTGTCCATGGCCGTGCGGATTGTTGCACTTGCCAAAAATGCGCTGGTTTTCCTCCGGGGTGAATTCCGGATTGTGGTAGTAATGCGACGCTGAAAACTCCGCTTTCCTTGTCAAATAAACCATCAGATTTGAGATTCCTTAGCGCAGATCGCCTTTTCGAGTAGATGAATCCGCAACTGCCTTAGGTGCAGATTGTAAGTACGTCCGCCCCTTCCATGTTAACTCGCCCCGCCGATTGAAATGGAGGTGTGACCGCAACAAAAGTGACACATAAATCGGTAACCCTATGAAGGCCATGAGGTTAGCCTTCCAGGGGAAATGCGCCTGACGAATTCGGAAAAGAAAAATCAGATAGAAAATCGTCCCTATCGCCAGGAACACTGCTCCACTCTCGAATTTGTCTAGGACCACCATGCCAAGCCCGGCTCCGAGCAGGAGCGCAATCGCAATGAACTCAAGCGCACGCCTTGCTGCCAGCAATACTGGCCGACGGAAAAGAATCGCCAGGCCCTTCGACCATCCTTCCCACATGGCGCTAAATGTACGGTACATTCTGGTGCGCACCCGTCCCGCACCATAGCCAAACCAGATTCTATGACCTGATACTTTAAAACTTTTTGCTAACTCAATGTCTTCAAGCACATTGAGCGGCAGCACTCCATGGCCTCCAAGAGCTTCATATACCTCGCGCCGAACCAGGATGTATTGCCCGTTCGCCGCCACCGTGGGGTCTGCGGGATCGTTGATTCTTTCCGACGAATAGATCCGCACAAGATCGGCAAAAACCAGCGGCATTACCGCCAGCTCCCACCATGAGGCGGTTTCCTGCTCAGGCGAGTATGAGAACAGATCGACTTTGCGGCTCTCAGCTTCACGCACGGAAGCTGCCAGCGATCCCGGGTAGTGGAAGGTATCGGCGTCAGTGAACAGCAACCATTCGGCAGTGCTTCCGGCCGCCCCGGTGACAAGCGCATTAACTTTCCCCGTCATTCCCGGCTTAAGTTCGCCCGCGCTCAGCACTCGCACCCCGGAAAATGATTCCGCAATGGCCCGGGTTCGGTCTGTCGATCCATCGTCTACCACTTTGATTTTAAAGGAGATGCCCTGCTGGGCCACAAGCGACTGAAGGCACCGGCCAAGGCAATCCTCCTCATTCCGTGCGGGAATGATGATGTCGACCATCCGTTTTGCGCGGTCAGTTTCCATCAGAATCGGGTTATTATAAGGGTGTGAAGCCCTTTCGAATTCTAATTCCGGTCCTTCTGGCGGCAGTTTTGGCAGGCTGCGTTGGCTGCAATGATCAGCCCAAATTGCGCTTTATCGGCTCACAGGCCCCGGATTTCACCGTGCAGGATACCGACCGCAAAGTCTCCCTCCATGACTACCGGGGCAAGATAGTGGTATTGAATTTCTGGTCGCCGCATTGCGCGCCTTGTATCGCGGAAATGCCTTCCCTGGTGCAATTACAGAAGCGCATGGGTGACAAGATCACCGTGGTGGGCGTAGCAGTAGATGCCACGAATGACGAGTACCACGCCTTTCTGCAAAAGCACGGTATTGACTTCCTGACTGTGCTCGACTCAGCTAAAGACAGCTACAACCTGTATGGGGCCACAGGTTATCCGGAAACGACTATCATCGATCGCAAAGGCGTGGTTCGCCGCAAGTTTGTGCTCGCGGAGAACTGGACCAGCCCGGAGATCGTGGAGTACCTGCAGAAGCTATAGTTTCTGAAATCCCAAATCCCGCAGAGCGGGTGAGGGATCGCTATTGCCAAGAGATGCTTCGCCGTTCTCGAAATTCTTATTGACCAAAGGGATCTCTCCCCTTCGACTCCGCTCAGGATCGAGATTGCAGAAAAGACGAAGCTTCGAGATGCTGCCAGTTATTTAGCCACCGCGACTTTCGGCTTCGGCAGAAAACTCTTCTTCACCTTGGCGACAATCACATAGTTGGGGTCAACCATTTCGTTCAGATGGATTTCCCCGACTTTTGATAGCAGCTCATAGGCATCCATTTCAGATAGGCCGTAGTCAGTGTGGATCCAGCCGACCAATTCCGTAAATGCAATGCGCAGAGCATCGTCCAGCGGGCGGTAAGCGCCGACGGTCATGATGTAATCGTCATTTTCAAAGCGCGGCCAGCTGATTTTCTGGCCTTTGATCACATGCACCTGCACGCGCCCTCGCAGAGGAACTTCTAAGGCGGTACCGGCAATTTCGCCGTCGCCCATGGCGGCGTGTCCGTCACCCAGAAAGAGCATTGCTCCGGGAACATTCACCGGAAAATAAACCGTGTTGCCCACGCTGGCTTCTGGCGAATCCATGTTGCCGCCGAAAGCTTCCGGCACCACGGAGGTGCGGGCCTCGCCGCCAGCCGGCGCCACGCCGATACAGCCAAAGAACGGATGCAGGGGGAACTTCACCTTGTAATTGGAATCCAGCGCCTGGAAGGTAGCGGTATTTGTGGCGTGGTCGATGGGATAAAACCAGATCTTCTCTTTGATGGGCGCATTCAGCATCGGCGTGTAATTGGTGGAATTGATCGCGCCAAATCCCGGCGCAAGCGCACCAATGCCCTGATTGCTGTCCACTTTGATTTCAAGGAACTTCACCGCCAGTGTGTCGCCCGGCTCTGCGCCGTCGATGAAGAATGGTCCGGTGAGAGGATTGTCGCCGGGAGCCATGTCTAGCGTGTCGCCCGGCTTCTTGATGGCATTGCCGAAACAGTCGACGGTATTCGTTTCCAGGATATTGCCGGATTTCAGATGCGCGACCGGACTGTACGACGCAGCGTAAGTGTATTTGAGTTCGCTGGGTTTCAGTTCGTAGCGGACAACCTTGCCTTCTTCAGAGTTTTGCGCGATCGCAGCAGCGGAGCACAGCAGCACAGCCAGAACACTTTTCATCGGTGGGACCCTCGCGCAGGATTTTACCGCAAAGGACGCGAAGGTCGCGAAGCAGAAGGACAACGATTGATGCTTTTTGATTTCCGCCTGAGTTTTGTGGTAAAAAATGCTCTACGCCGATGAAAGTCTCCTACTAATCGTCGCTTTCCTTAGTCGCCGCCAATCTTCTGGCCGCGGGAATCGTCTCGTTTTCAGTTCGTGTTGCTGACTGCCATCCGGCAGTTGATGGAGATTTTCTTGAGTTCAACTGTTACCACTTCCGTTCCTTCCCGGGCCACGCGATGGTTTGCCCTGATCAAAGAAGCCATTCTCGGCTCCAAGCAGGATTTCACCGCCATTTCTAGCGACAGGGCAATCGTACTGCTGGCCGTGCCCATGGTGCTGGAGATGGCAATGGAGTCGCTCTTCGGCATCGTCGATATTTTCTTTGTCGCGCATCTGGGCGCGGACTCAACCGCCACCGTTGGCATCACTGAAGGCATGCTGGTGCTCGTGATGGCGGTAGCTTTCGGGCTAAGCATGGGAACCACCGCTGTGGTGGCGCGTCGCGTTGGCGAGCATGACCAGAATGGCGCTGCGGAAGCCGCTGTCCAATCGATCCTGATTGGTCTGGGGTTCGCAATCCTGATCTTTGCCATTGCGTTTCCCTTCGCGCCCGCATTGCTTCGCTGGATGGGAGCCGGTCCGGGGATTGTGCGCGTTGGGTCTCTTTACACGCGAATCATGTTGAGCAGTTCCGGCATCATTCTTCTGCTTTTCCTCATCAATGCGGTCTTTCGCGGGGCTGGAGATGCGGCCATTGCCATGCGTGTTCTCTGGCTGGCCAACTTCATCAATTTGTGCCTCGATCCCTGCCTGATCAGGGGTCTTGGACCATTTCCCAAGCTCGGCGTTACAGGTGCCGCGGTTTCCACCAGCATAGGACGCAGCATTGGCATCGTTTTCCAGCTCTACCTGCTCAGCAAGGGCAGCGCGCACCTCAACATTTTGCGGAAGCACATCCGCCTGAAGTTAAAGCTGATGTGGAACATCTTCGAGGTTGCTGGGATCGGCGTCTTGCAGCTCCTGATAGCCACGGCGAGTTGGCTGGCGATGGTGCGCATGATTCAGTCTTTTGGCAGCCAGGCCACCGCGGGTTATACCGTGGCGATCCGTATTGTGATCTTTTCGACTCTTCCTTCGTGGGGGCTGGGGTCGGCGGCGGCAACGCTGGTGGGGCAGAACCTGGGAGCGAAGCAGCCAGATCGGGCCGAGCAATCGGTCTGGCGCGCGAGTTTCATTAACGCTGTCTTTCTGGCGGTAGTTTCACTGGGGTTCCTGATCTTTGCGCCGCAATTGGTTGGTGTGTTCAGCAACGATCCGCAGGTGGTCCGCTACGGCGCAAGCTGTCTGCGCATCATCAGCTGTTGCTATGTCCTGTGGGCCTACGGCGAGGTGATTGTGCAGGCCTTTAACGGAGCGGGCGATACCTGGACGCCAACGTGGATTAATTTTTTTGTGTACTGGATCGTCCAACTGCCGCTGGCATATGTCTTGAGCATGAAATTCGGGGTTGGCCCGAACGGCGCATATTACGCGATCCTTGTGGCCGAGATCCTGCTCTCGCTCATCGGCATTTACATCTTCAAAAGAGGTAAATGGAAGCTGAAGGTGGTATAGCGGTTAAAGCTTGGCTCTACGCAGACGCAGAGCATTGGCGATCACTGATACTGAACTAAAGCTCATCGCGGCGGCGGCGAATACTGGTTGCAGTAGTAATCCGGTAAATGGATACAACACGCCGGCGGCAATCGGCACGCCAAGCAAATTGTAGATAAACGCGAAAAACAAGTTCTGCCGGATATTGCTCATGGTAGCGCGACTGAGATTGCGCGCCCGCATCAGGGCGTTGAGGTCGCCTTTGATCAGGGTGACGTCGCCGCTCTCCATGGCCACGTCCGTACCGGTCCCCATGGCGATACCGACATTGGCTTGGGCCAACGCAGGCGCGTCATTGACTCCATCTCCCGCCATAGCAACGGTGCGGCCTTCGCTTTGAAGCTTTTTGACGATACTCAGTTTCTTTTCCGGCAACACCTCGGCTTCGAAATCGGTAATACCCAATTCCTTGGCGATAGCTTCCGCCGTGGCACGATTGTCGCCCGTGAGCATCACCAGGCGAAGGCCGCTACGCTTTAAGGCTGCCACAGCTTCACGAGCAGAACTCTTGATAGGATCGGCAACGGCGATCACGCCGGCAACTTTACCGTCCACCGCGGCCAATACGATTGTTTGTCCTTGACGGCTAAAGATTTCAGCTTGCAGGGATATGGAGCGCGTGTCGATTCCGCGGCTCACAAGAAAATCAGGTGTTCCTACAACAACCTGCCGCCCCAGAACTTCTCCCGTAACACCCTGGCCGGTGAAGGACTGGAATTGCGCCACCTGTGGAATCTTCAGTCGGCGTTGTTCTGCTTCGCGAACGATGGCTGCGGCTACGGCGTGTTCGCTTAGCTTCTCGACGGCCGCGACTAATAGCAGAAGGTCGACTTGAGAGATGCCACCAGTTGCAGCCATAGACGTCATCCGGGGCTTACCTTCTGTCAGCGTGCCGGTCTTGTCGAGCACTAGCGTGTCAACTTTTTCCATGAGTTCCAGAGCCGCGGCGTTTCTAACGAGAACACCGGCATGCGCGCCGCGTCCGGTGCCGACCATCACAGCCATCGGAGTAGCCAGACCCAGGGCACAAGGACAGGCAATAATGAGTACCGCAACGGCGTTGACCAGAGCATAGGCAAGTCGCGGCTCGGGGCCCCAGATTGCCCAGACTATGAAGGTGAGAACGGCCACGAGCAAGACGGCAGGCACAAAATATCCGGAAACTTTGTCGGCCAGCGATTGGATTGGAGCGCGGCTGCGTTGGGCTTCAGCCACCATGCGCACGATTTGGGCCAAGAGCGTTTCTGAACCCAGCTTTTCGGCGCGCATGATGAAAGAACCAGTTTGATTCACTGTGCCACCGACGACCTTGATACCGGGCGATTTTTCCACTGGCATCGATTCACCGGTGATCATCGATTCATCGACCGAACTATTCCCTTCTTCCACAACGCTGTCGACAGGAATACGGTCGCCCGGACGCACGCGCAGCCGGTCGCCACGCTGGATATGGTCAAGAGAGATTTCTTCATCCGATCCATCTGCACGCACGCGTCGCGCAGTTTTAGGATTGAGATTGAGCAAAGCCTTGATGGCCGAGCTTGTCTGCCGTCGAGCACGCAACTCCAACACCTGTCCCAGCAAGACCAACGTAACGATGATAGCCGCGGACTCAAAATAGACTTCTGGCCTCCCGCCGTGGCCAAGAAAAGAAGCAGGAAAAATGCCGGGCGCCAGCGTTGCAATCAAGCTGAAGAAATATGCTGTGCCGGTGCCCATGGCGATGAGCGTGAACATATTCAGGTGGCGATTGACAAGCGATGCCCAACCGCGCTGAAAGAAGGGCCAGCCTCCCCACAGCACGACGGGTGTTGCCAGCAAAAGTTGCAGCCATGCCATCCACCCTGCAGGCAGGTTGTGCAAAGGACTGCCGGAAGCCATGCCACCCATGGAGATGGCAAGCAAAGGGACACTGAGCGCGACGCCGACCCATAGCCGTTTCTGCATGCTGCGCAATTCAGAATCGTCTTCTTCATGGATTCCTGCAGCAACACGCGGCTCAAGGGCCATTCCACAGATTGGACAATTCCCCGGGCCGCTGCGGACGATTTCCGGATGCATGGGGCATGTGTACTCCACGGTTTCAGGCTCAAGCGCCATGCCGCACTTGGGACATGCTCCGGGTTTTTGCTCACGAACTTCAGGATCCATGGGGCAAACATAGGTGACGGTTCCCTTCCCGGCTGATTGGTCCGGTACAGATTTTGTTATCGGGGGAGCAGCGGCTGATGCTGGCGTGATTCCCCCGATCTGCACCATCTGGCTTTTGGGAAGTTGAGCGGCGGGCCTGGGCGCGAGATATTTTTCCGGGTCGGCGTTGAAGCGCTTCACGCATCCCAGGCTACAAAAATAGTAGGTTCGACTTTTATATTCGGACGAACCCGCGGCCCTTGCAGGATCAACGTCCATGTGGCAAACGGGATCTTTGACGAGCGTCCTGCCTGTTTTTTCCGAACTTATTCCTTCTGGATTCATGTCCCTGAGGCCTCTAGCGGGCGTGGCGGTAAAAGAGTTCTGTCAACTCGTTATAAGTGCGCTGCGCCTGTTTGTCGTCGCCGGAGCGCAATGCCTCGGTGGCGCAATGCTGCAAATGGTCTTTCATCAGGATTCTTTCCACGGCCCGCAGCGACTCATGAATGGCGGACATCTGTACCAGCACGTCCGGGCAGTAACGATCTTCTTCCACCATCTTCTGCACGCCGCGGACCTGGCCTTCAACCCGGCGCAGACGCAGCAGCAAATCCTGGCGCGCGCAGGCTTCACGCGGCATGGCGCGGTGCGATTCTTTCTGTGCTTTTCGCTTCTTCATAACGGACCTGACTTACCTCTCACTATACCCCCTAGGGGTATAACGGTCAAATCTGGATGCAAGGTTGCGATATATTGGAGGGTCACCAAAAACATTTAAGTGGAGACCCTGATGACCCTGCTGGATGTGGTTTTCAAATATGGCACGCCGCCCGGAGAGAAAGAAATGGAAGCGTTGAACAATGCCTGGGAAGTTTACGGCGTGCGCAAGATCAAGTTTGACGAGAAAGAGCACACCATCCGCGTTGAGTATGATGCTTCACGGTTGAATGATGGCGAGATTGCCGGCATCCTGCGGCGGGCCGGAATCGATCTCCGAGAAAAAGTTCAGCTCGTCTAGAAATCACGCCACCTGATTCAATGCTTTGGCGTGTTGAGACGGTATTGTGTGATGATCTCCTGGCCAGCCGCATACAACTCAGTAAGAGCATGCGTTCTTCGGTTCAATTCCGTTTCCGGTGCGCTCACCGTGTAAACGCCATTGTCAGTTATCAGGTAGAAGAAAACCTCGCCTTTTTGGGGCAAGGGATAATTTTGCGTCTTCTGCATCTTGGCACGAAACCTGCGCGCCACGGCGATAAAATTCTGGCCGGCTTGGTGAACTGATGGATAATTTTGGCCACCTCCAATAAATCCGCCTCCATTGCTTATGTAAATACTGGCAGCGCCATCAGCAAAAGCGGCGACCGTAACGTTGCGAGCACCTGTATTCAGGTCCATGAGGACTGCTAAGGGATCGTCCGGTCCGATATTTTTCAACCCAATCTTGGCCGATGTAGAGGTCAACGCCTGGGTTCTGAGACCGAGATAGACCTCCATGGCTTTTTCTGGTGGAACAGGCACGAAGCGTGGAGGCTGCTGCGAGGCTTTCATCCGGTATAACAAACCGGTGGCCGCCAGAAGAGCAAGTGCAACAACGGCTAAGAGTTTCCAGGGCATGGTTGGTCCTTATTAGGATAACTTGCTGTAAATCCAATCTGCCAAATTGCTCCATCTGCTGCCAGTACGTTCGGACCGTCCCACCAAGCTGTCTCACGTCCAGGGCAAGACGATGAGAAACGATTCGCAAAACGCAGAGATTGTACAGCAGGGATTAGCGGCAACCCTTGTGTCTAAGAATTTCAGGAATGAGAAATACAGGAATGGGCTGCGAGATCAGGTCGGGAGATTGCATCAGGACGCTCAGCAATAGCGGCAGGGCTATTTCAAATTCAGGATTTCGCCAGCAGCCACTGGTCCAGCTTCGCCTTGAACACCGGCTCAAAGCAGAGATCCTTCGCGCAAACCCGGCGCTCAGGATTTCGCGTGCGGACTCCCGTTCGGCTTGCGCCTCACTCGCGCCGGCAGTACCGCTCGAGGCAGAGATCCTTCGCGCAAACCGGGCGCTCAGGATTTCGCCTGCAGGCTCCCGGTCGGCTGCGCCTTCCTCACGCCTGCATACCGGCTCAAAATGCAACGAGGCACTTTCGAGGGATCTCTGGCCGTTAGATCCATTCGAAAGCGCCCCGATGCGCGCCACTTCGTCTGGCATGGGTTATTGCATCCTCTGTGCCATTCAATTGCGACTGAAAATAAAGGGTTTAGCAGAGTAGCTCAGTGGAAAAGCGGGTAGTAATTCCCTGCCCCTGAAAAAATTGCTCTGTGGATTTTTCTGAGACCACGTTTTCCACCCAATTATTACTTAGCCGCAATCCCTCAGCGGCCTTATTCTTAGAACCGTCACCAGCCAAATTATAAAGAAGTTGCAAAGAACCATTGTGAATCATGCCGCCGGCAGGAAATCGCCATCGTTCGCCAAGAGGCATTAACTAACCGCAACAAAGAAAAGGAGTTTTCCTGAATGTCACACTTCGATCCCAGAATTATCAGCTCAAATCCCAAGTCAATTTCCGGCACTCCCATCCTGGTCGGGACTGGGCTTGTGTTCCTCATCATCCTTTTGTGGGCTTCCGTTGCGTATGTTCCGCCGGGAAATGTGGGTGTGCTGGTTTATTTTGGAAGGGTAACGGGTGAAACGCTGCCGGCAGGCACCCATTTTGTTTCTCCATTCAAAATCAACCATGTCTTTTCCGTGCGGACACAAACGCAGGAGGAGCACACCTCCACGCCGTCCATGGAAGGCCTGAACCTGGAGATTGACACGTCTCTTATTTATCACCTGGAACAGAGCCGTGCTGCAGATGTGTACAGCAAGCTGGGACCGGACTACGCTCGCACCATCATCGATCCCAACCTGCGTTCCACTATTCGCGATACCACCGCGGGACATTCCGCCAACACGCTTTATTCAAGTTCACGAAAAGAAGTGGAGGACGAGATCAAAGCTGGATTGAAGGCCGCGCTGGAGCCAAGGGGAGTCATAGTGGAAAGCGTGCTCTTGCGCGACATTCAGCTTCCACACACGTTAAGGGCATCCATTGAAACGAAGCAGCAGGCGGAGCAGGAGTCGCTGGCGATGAATTTCCGGCTGCAAAAGGAACGCCAGGAAGCGGACCGCAAGAGGATTGAAGCCCAGGGCATTCATGACTTCCAGCAGATTGTGGCCCAGGGAATCAGCGCGCAGCTACTGCAGTGGAAAGGCATTGAGGCCACGGAAACTCTGGCTAAAAGCCCCAACGCCAAGATTATTGTGATCGGCAATCCCAAGAATGGTCTGCCGCTGATCATGGGCCAGGACTAGTCACTCAGCCGGCGCCGAAGTGTCAGCCGGCTGTGCATTTATTTCAACGCGAACAAGGCATTCACATGCGCGTTGATAGTTACCGTTTGCGGAGTGAAATCAGCCATGGGCGGCGGCGTGGCCGCAGGCGCGGCTGAGCGTGCCATGCCCTGCGCGAATACCATAGGCACGATGTTCGGCTGGTTCACGTCTACCGAGGCATAGAGAAGATCGCCCAGTGTACGTCCACCAGCACTAGCGACGGCTGCTGCCTGGTTGCGGGCTTTTTTCAGCGCATCTTCTGATGCTTTGGCCTTGGCTTGTTCAATGTCTTCCAGGGTGTAATTCACTGACTGGTTCTGCGTGTCCTCAACGTCCGCCAATTGCTCTGTAAGTGCGCCGATCTTGGTAAAGTCGCGCAGCTTCAAAGTGATGTCCGAGGTCACTCGATACCCGATCACTTTGTGTTTGGGATTTTTCCAATCGTACATGGGCTGGCCCTGATACGTCCCAAATTGCGCGGCTTTCAAATCAATGCCATTGTTCTTCAAGATCTGGCGAACGTGATCGACGGCCAAAGCTGCGCGGTCATAGGCGGCGCGCGATGTGTCCTGCTGGGAAGCAATGTCCATGCGGATGACAGCAGTGTCTGGAGCGGCTTCAAATTTGCCATCGGCGCCGGCATAAATGGTATTGAGCTGGATTGCAGCGGGAGTGCTGGAAACCTGCGCAGAGGCGACGGCGGCCAACGCCAGGACTGCCACAAAAAGTAATCTTTTCATTGGAATTATCTCCGCCAAATACTAACACCCAGTTGGCGCAAAGTTGCTGGCCCATTAGGTTGCGCTTCGCTATTGACGTACTCATTGCATAAATTTAGGCTTACCGTGCAGCATTCATGCGGAGGAAGAACTAATGCGTAGAAGAACTGCCGTCCAAATGTTGGGAACGCTAGCGCTGCTGGGGCCAACTGCCGGAACCAGCTTGTTTTCGCAAAGCGATAAGAAAGAAGAAAAAAAAGAGGCGCCCCCGGCGCAGCCTGAGCCCAAGGTCAAAGTGGGCGATACCTTCCCTGATTTTACTCTCATCGACCAGAATCGGAATAAAGTCTCTCTGCACGACTTCAAAGGTAAGAAGAATGTTGCGGTCGCATTTGTTTTTTTCGCCTTCACCCCTGGTTGAACCGCGGAGATGCAGAACTTCCAGAAGAACCTGCAAAAACTGGAAGCTGCAGACACCCAGGTACTGGGTGTAAGTATGGACAGCCCTTTCAGCAACGCTGCATGGGCGGAAAAAGAAGGAATCAAGTTCCCCATCTTGAGTGATTGGGAGGGAAACTTTACCAAAGAACTCGGCATTTACACGACACAACATCACGCACGCCGGGTGACCTTCCTGCTGGATAAGGAAGGCAAGGTTCTGGAGATGCAAATGGATCGCGAAGCTATTGATCCTACCGCCGTTGTGACCTCCTGCGAACGCCGGAAGCTCAAAGGCTAGATGCCTGTAACGGTTCAGACAGAAGCCCGCCAGGGACTTTCATCCCGGCGGGCACTTTTTTTGCTTTCAGTTTCCATTTTGCTGGCCATGTCACTGTGGTTCACCGGGACCGCCGTGATTCCGCAGATCACAACACTCTGGCATTCGGGGCTGGCGCTGGGATCATGGCTTACGATTGCGGTGCAAATTGGATTTTCTGTCGGAGCAATCACTTTTGCGCTGTTCAATATTCCCGATGTTTTTAGTCCAATTAAAGTTCTGGTTGTTTCTGCCATTGCGGCAGCGGCTGCCAATGCCGCGTTTGCTTTTTTAGCCGCGCAACCACTTCCAGCCATTCTGCTGCGAGGCGCTACAGGATTCTTCCTGGCCGGTGTTTATCCCGTAGGGATGAAGATTATTGCAGGGTGGTTCCAGCGCGGACGTGGTCTGGCTCTCGGGATAATGATTGGCGCGCTGACGGTTGGATCGGCGGTGCCCCATGCCGTGAATGCTTTAGGCAGAGTTCCCTGGCAGGGCGTGATCCTGCTAGGAAGCGCGCAAGCATTGCTGGGCGCTTTGATTGTTGCTTTGGCGGTTCGCCAAGGGCCGTATGCCATGCCGCAATCGCGCTTTGATCCAGCGCAGATTCTTGAGATTGTCCGTAACAGACCATTACGACTCGCTAATCTTGGCTATCTCGGTCACATGTGGGAGCTCTATTCCATGTGGGGATGGATCGCCGTGATCTTTTCAGTGTCAGCGGCGTGGTCCCGCTCAATGTTTGAAACCATGGCCGCATTAGCAATAGCTATTGGAGCAGTTGGCTGCATCTGGGCCGGGGCAGCTAGTGATAAATTGCAGGACCAGGCGGCTGGCATACGCGTGGCGCAGCGCGCACGCGTAACCATTATTGCCATGGCCATCAGCTCTGTATGTTGCGTGCTGGCTGCACTGGTTCTGCATCGACCGATGATTCTGATTCCACTTTCCCTGATCTGGGGAATAGCGGTCATTGCCGATTCAGCGCAATTCTCCACCATAATTAGTGAGGTATCGGATAAAAACTACGTCGGGACGGCGCTGACCTGCCAGGTAGCGTTGGGATTTCTGTTGACAGCTTTTGTCATCCGCTTGATGGCAGCCATTGCGGCGCTCTACGGATGGAACTGGGCACTGGCAAGCATGGCGCTAGGACCATTGCTCGGAATCTGGGCGATGACTGGATTGCTCAATAGACAGCGAGTTCCAACGCATTAGCCTGACCAATTCTTTGTGGCACGCATGGTATTCTTTCCCGATTGAAAACCAGGAAACGGAGTCGTTTCGTCCCATGAGACCTCGTCGCATGAAACCAAGGATGGTTCTGCCATTTGCTCTTCAGCTTGTCCTGCTCGCTTCCATTGCGATGGCGCAGGCGCCAAAAAAGACGCCGGTTCCTCCCACACCTCAGTCGCCGACGGCTGGTGAATCGAAGGTGACGGAGCCTCCGCATGAGCTTACCGCGGAAGACGTGCATGCTTTCCTGGATGGCTTTGTTCCCATGCAGCTTGAGAGAGAAGACATAGCCGGGGCAGTGGTGCTGGTGGTAAAGGATGGGGCAATCTTATTCGCCAAGGGTTACGGCTATAGTGACGTGGAAAAGAAAACTCCAGTAACGGTTGATGCCACGCTGTTCCGTCCGGGGTCGATTTCCAAGCTGTTTACCTGGACCGCCGTGATGCAACTGGTGGAACAAGGCAAGCTCGACCTCGACCGCGACATCAACGACTATTTGGACTTCAAAATCCCGGCAAAATTTGGCAAGCCGATTACGCTACGCAACATCATGACGCATACTCCGGGTTTTGAGGAGCAGATCAAAGACCTGATCACCGAAGATGCGGCACCTGTCGCCACGCTGAAGCAGCATCTTGTCACGCATATTCCGGAACGCATCTTCCCTCCTGGAACCACTCCTGCTTATTCCAATTACGGAGCTTCGCTCGCCGGATACATTGTGGAGCGCGTCTCGGGACGTCCATTCAATGATTACGTGGCAGAAAATATTTTCAAGCCGCTGGGAATGGCGCACTCGACTTTCACTCAGCCGCTGCCTGCCGACTTGAAGCCGCAGATGTCCAATGGCTACCGGCTAGGGTCGGGCAAGGCAAAGCCGTTCGAAATGATTGAAGAAGCTCCGGCTGGAGCATTAGCCGCCACTGCGGCTGATATTTCGCGATTCATGATCGCTCACCTTCAAAACGGCAAACTTGAAAACGCGCAGATTCTGCGTCCGGAGACAGTAACGCAGATGCACTCACGCCAGTTTGGGCTTAGCCCGGCGCTCAACGGCATGTGCCTGGGCTTCTATGAAGAATCGCGCAATGGGAAACGCATCATCGGCCACGGTGGAGACACGGTTTACTTCCACAGCGACCTGCATCTGATGCTGGAAAACGGTATTGGCTTCTTTGTCTCGTATAACAGCGGCGGCAAGGGCGACATTAGTCCACGCAGCGCTTTGTGGTATCACTTTTTGGATCGTTACTTTCCTTACACGCCGCCCAAAATTGAGAAGCTGGCTAGCGCTGATGCCGATGCGAAAACCGTTGCCGGTCGATATCTTACGACGCGCCGATCTGAAGGTAGTTTTCTGAAGGTTGGCGCTGTCGAAGAAAATGTCCGCGTTACACCAGAGGAGAATGGAACCATCAAAGTGGAGCCCTTCAAGGATTTCAATGGGCAGATCAAAAAATGGCAGGAGATTGCGCCGCTGGTTTATCGCTCCGTGAATGGCCAGGACCTGCTTGCTTTCGTTCGCGACTACAACGGGAATATGCTGCTGGCGCCGAACTTCCCTGCCGCTGCAGAGCAACGCGTGTCATTGGCACAAAGCGCCGATTTTAACCAGGCATTGATCGTAGGCGTTCTGATTATTCTGGGACTGACGCTGCTGTGCTGGCTGCTGGCCGCCATAATTCGAGGACACTATCACCAGCGGCTCGAACTCGATCCCAGTTACATGCGTCTGCGGCCGTGGGTGAGAGTGATCTGCGCGGTGGATATTACATTCCTGCTGATTTTTCTGACGGTGCTTACAAGCGGAGGGATTAACGTCCTGAGTTCCCGGACCGACTTCAAATTTCAAGCGATACAGTTTCTGGGAGTCGTGGGAGCGCTGGGAACAGTTGTTGTATTGCTGGCGTCACTTCGGTCATGGAGAGACCCGCATGCATGGTTCTGGGGCAAGGTCTGGAACCTCCTGCTCCTGCTGGCTTGTCTTGGCTTTGTGTGGTTCTCTTATCACTGGAACCTGCTGAACTTCAACATGAATTACTAAGCTCGGCGATTTACGGAGAATGAAACGCAATGAGCGCCACTCAAGCGTGACGCTCGATTACGTTACAGTTCAGGACTCAGGTTCTAGTCCGGAAGTTATACCTTCTGCACCGCCTGAACAAGATTTGTAAGCGATGACTTGGCATCGCCATAGAGCATCCCTGTGACCGGTTTAAAGAAGAGAGGATTTTCCAGTCCGGAAAAACCTTTTCCCTTGCCGCGTTTCAAGACAACCACCGATTTTGCCTTATCGACTTCTATGATTGGCATTCCAGCAATTAAGCTCTTGGGATTATCTCGGGCATCGGGGTTGACTACGTCGTTGGCCCCGATAACTACCGCGACGTCAGTAGATTGCATCTCAGGATTGATCTGTTCCATTTCATAAAGCGACGAGTACGGCACGTTGGCTTCCGCCAGAAGCACATTCATGTGTCCCGGCATGCGTCCGGCAACGGGATGAATTGCGTACTTCACCGAGATGCCGCGTTCTTCCAGGATATTGCCCAGCTCGCGACAGGCGTGTTGCGCCTGCGCGGTGGCCATGCCGTATCCTGGAACGAAGACAACCTGGTTAGCATAAGCAAGCTGCACCGCAACATCATCAAGCCCGACTTCGCGCATCGATCCCGTTACAGCTGTTTCTGATGTGACTGCGGCGCCAAAGCCGCCAAACAGCACATTGGTGATCGAGCGGTTCATGGCGCGGCACATCAAAATAGACAGGATAAATCCGGAGAAACCATCGAGCGTACCGGCGATGATGAGCACGTTATTGCCTAGCACAAAGCCGGTTGCTGCCGATGAAAGACCGGCGTAAGAGTTCAACAGCGACATCACCACGGGCATGTCCGCCGCGCCGATGGGAATGACCAGCATGATGCCAAACACAAAAGCGCAGCCGACCATCGCATAGAAAAATGTAGCGCCCGCAGGATTAACAATCCACGCGACAAAAGAACCGACCATCACAATAAAAAGTGCCAGATTAAAAATCTGCTGGCCTTTAAACATGATTGGAGTTCCGCGCATCAGTTCCTGAAGCTTAGCTGCGGCAATCAGCGATCCAGTCACAGTCAACGAGCCAAGCATAACTTCCAAACCCAGTGCGCCGACTTTCACCGGACCAAGCTTGCTGCCGTGAATCACGTATTCGGCAATGCCCACCATCGAAGCAGCCAGCGCGCCAAACGCGTGCGACAGCGCGGTTCGTTGTGGCATGGCTGTCATCGGCACCATGGCCATGGGAATACCAATGCTCGAACCCAGAATCAGACCGATGGCGATATATAGATAGTTATGAATATCAGGATGGAAAAGCGTGCCGATCACAGCGGCTGCCATTCCAGCGGCAGCCATAATCATGCCGCGCCGCGCCGTATCAGGATGGCTCAGCCCCTTCAAGCCCAAAACAAAGAGGCAGGAAGCGATGAGATATGTGGCTTCGAGGAAATATTGAGCGTGGCTCACTTTTTCTCCTCCGGCTTATCGGTCTTGGGCGCTTCTTTCTTGCGGAACATCTTCAGCATGCGGTCAGTAATCAGGAACCCGCCCGTCACGTTGATCATGGCGGAGGTCACCGCGGCGCAGCCCAGGATCGACGCCAGCATCTGGTGCTCGTCATAGTGCGATCCCGCAATCACAATCGAGCCAATCAGTGAGATACCTGAAATCGCGTTCGTGGCCGACATTAGCGGCGTGTGCAGCAGCGGAGGCACGCGTGAGATCACCTGATAGCCAAGAAAAGCGGCCAGGGCAAAAACATACAGAGAAGCGATGAGGACCGCCGGGTTGAAAGACAGTTCCTTTGTCCCTTCCATCATCGCCAGCGCGACGATGAATCCTACAGGATGAAACAATAAGTGCTCCATTCAGGTCTCCTTGGGCTTACTCTTTAAAGCGGCTCTATTGATTACTAACACCCAACTACTAAATACCAATTACTAACTACTAGCTTGCTGCGCTACGCTACCGGATGTCCCAACGCCGCGGCCACTTTCGGATGGACGCTCCCGCCTTCATAAGCGACGCAAGCTGGTTTCAAGATATCGTCATTCATGTCGATCTTCAGAGTGCCCTTGTCGTTGATCAGGGCTATGAACGTTGTCAGGTTGCGCGAATAAAGCTGGCTGGCGTGTCCCGGGACCGTGGCGGGCAAATTGAGCGGGCCAAGAATCGTTACGCCGTTGCGGTCCACGTCTTCACCGGGCTTGGTATAGGCAACGTTGCCGCCGGTGGAAGCCGCCAAGTCAACGATCACTGCTCCCGGACGCATGTTGTTCACCGCTTCTTCCGTCAGCATCAGCGGAGCTTTTCGTCCGGGCACCTGCGCCGTGGTAATGATTACATCGGAAGTTGCGGCGTGCTTGGCCACCATATCGCGCCCGCGCTGCAGCGCTTCAGGAGAAAGTTCCTTGGCGTATCCGCCGGCGTCCTGCGTTTCAATTCCGCCCAGGTCCACTTCAAGAAATTTCGCGCCCAGTGATTTCACGTCCTGGCCGGCGGCGGCGCGCACGTCATAAGCTTCCACCACGGCGCCAAGGCGTCGAGCGGTGGCAATAGCTTGCAATCCAGCAACGCCCGCGCCCAGCACCAGGACCTTAGCCGGAGGAACTGTGCCGGCGGCCGTCATCAGCATGGGAAACATTCGCGGCAGGCGCGCGGCGGCGATCAACACGGCTTTGTAGCCCGCAACAGTGGCCATGGAAGAGAGCGCGTCCATGGATTGAGCGCGCGTGGATCGCGGCACCAGCTCCATGGCAAATGCCGTGAGCTTGCGCTCAATGATTGGCTCCAGCGCGGCTGGCTCATCCAGCGGCTTCAGAAAGCCGATGATCACAGCTCCCGACTTCAGCTTGTTAAAGTCGCCGGGCTCCGGACGATTTACGCACGCCAGAATATCGGCTTCCGGCAGCAGATCCGCTCGCGCCATCAGGCTCGCGCCCGCTGTCTGATAGTCCGCGTCAGTAAATCCGGCGCGCAGGCCCGCGCCGGTCTCAATGCCAACCTCCGCGCCGGCTGCCACCAGCTTTTTGACCGACTCAGGCGCCAACGCTACCCGGGCTTCACCTTGCTGCTGTTCCCTTGGGACCGCAATTCTCATATGTCCGTTTCCTCTCTCACTGCAAAACTCGGTATGGTACACCCGAAATATCCAGGAGAAACATTATTCCTGAAGGCGCATATTTACAAAAGTAAGACTTTAAACGCAAGGGGCTGCGCAGACTGTGATGAGGATCACAGGAGGCTTCCGGCGGGCGGTTTCTATTACCTGTCAATTCGTGGGGTGTTGCGATCTTGTTGTATGGCTCACCCTACAACGAAATGCAGGGTTTGCTAACATTTAGCCGTGATTTTACCCGCATCCATTTCACCTTGGCTGCAAATTTTGCAGGGCCTGCTAACGCCCGTTATCGGGTTAACCACTCTTTACATCGCATGGCAGCAGTTTCAAATCAACCGACGAAAGACCATCCTTGAAAGATACGAACGGCGGCTCCAAATCTACCAGCGCATTGTCGAGATGATTCGACTTGTTACCAAGGACTTCAAGCCGGAAGTCCCTGACCTCATAAAGTTCAGCGCAGACACGGCTGAAGCCGACTTTTTATTTGGTGAAGAGATTCCCAAGTACCTCAATGAGATTTATGTTCGTGGTTTCAGCCTCAACACGGCGAACTTTGAATATCGGGATTTCACTCAGCCGATCCCTCAAGGGTATGACCATCAGAAGGTCGTAGACAGAATGACGAAAGCGGAAGAGTGGTTTATGGCTCAACCGCAAATCGCTAAGGAGAAATTTAAGAAGTACCTTGACATCAGTCAGTGAAGCCGAGGAAGGTTCGCGTAATGAAAACCACATTTGTTTTTGGTGCCGGGGCCTCGATACATGCGGGGTATCCGCTTGCCTCGAAGATGGGTGAACAGTTATTGAATTTCATGATTAAGCATTCCCATGCCTTATCTCGACATTATGGACAATTGATTGTTGACACGTTTGGAAAATCACCCAACATTGAGGACCTCATCACAGAAATTGATGCAAGAATTGAATCACTGAGAAAAGAGGGAAAGACCGAGGAGAGGAGAGTTTGGGGCAATGCTCGGGGGTGGTTTGCGGTGATGCTGCGTGAGTGGTTCCGTAAACTTCACAAAAAGCCTGCAAGGGACTATGAGGATTTTGCGAAACGAATCATTAGACCGGGGGATACGGTCATCACATTCAACTACGATGATTCTCTGGACCGTGAACTTAGACACGTTGGGAAGTGGGATTTATCGCGTGGCTATGGGTTTCCGTTGGGCAACGCTGACGCACTGTCAAAGGTGTTAATGCTCAAGCTGCACGGGAGCATGAACTGGATGTTGTCCATTAATAATGGGGCAATGGGCTTCATGCAATTTCAGCCGGGCAAGACGTTAGGAGACCATCCTGTTATTCATCCAGAGGACGCGAAGTATCTCGGATATAAGACATTCGAGGGGAGCATTTATCCGGGCGGGGGAGCGGCTATGCAGAGTCTCATCCTTCCGGGTCGATGCAAAAGATTTGTTATTGATACCTCATTTGGCCCTGAGTATGAGGGATTTTGGAATGCACTCTGGTCTAAAGCTGCTAAGGCTTTAAAAAACTCCGATAGGCTGGTTATTTGCGGGTACAGCATGCCCAAGGCGGATAAACGCGCACGCAGGTTACTACTGGGGATCAAGGACAAGGACATTAGCATAACCGTCATTTGTGGTGGGCAAAGCGAAGACATCGCGGGGTATTTTCGGAAGGCGAACTTCCGAAATGTGAAAGCGTTCAAAGGCGGGTATTTTGATAAGTGGTTGCAGTCTTCAAAAGCAGGACGGCCGAGGAAGCCCACTTAAGATTTTGAGGGATTCTTGAGGGTTTCAAGATGTTTGCTGCCGAGTGCGAGTATTCGGACACGGACGGCGGGTTTATCCGACGGCGCGGAAAACACGCCCAGAGGGTCAGCCCAAGTGTTCCACGGACGTTCGCTATGAATCGCATTGTCCCAAGCAGTGAGGGAAATAAATCCTTTATTCGCCAAGTCGATGAAAAGCTGCTCTATGTGCTTGACGGATATGCCGTACTTTTCCGATAGCTGATGCGGGTACTGCATAAACTGGTCAGGGAACTTGTGGAGCTGCGTCAGAAATTCATATTCAAATTTCGCGTAAGCACCCGCAAAAATAAGCTGCTGTCGATTTTCGCTGTGTTCTTTCCATTCCCGAATCAACTCACGTGCCTCCGCTCTCAGCGCAGCCGGGAATAACGCAACTTCGATAGTAGATGAATGGGCAAGTTTTCTCAGCCCGTTTCCCCGATGGTCGGGGTCAAGCGCACCGATCACAACACGAGCCACCTTGGCTGAAATCAGGCGATCCACGCATGATACCTTTTCATCACTGCGATTGAGGCAAGGTTCCAATGTCGTGTAGATGGTCGCACCATCAAGGGCACCACCGCTCGAAGTCGTGGTAAGACGAAATTCTGCATGCTGTCCACTCATTTTCCCGTTCGTCTGCACCGCAGTACGGCAGTCAATACCTAACAGTTGACCGTGCTTGACAGCGACTGCGCCCACCTTTGGATGTGGCTTGTCGTCTTCCGGCGTGCTTTTCTTGGCGATTCCAATCGCCATCTTCGCATAACGCTCATCCAGTTCAACTTGCACGTTCTCGACGGTCTTGACGTTCTGAAATTGCGCACGGCTGCCGTCGATGTAACCCTGCACCTGTGCTGTCTGGTTGCTTACAAATCGAATCGTGAGATATAGGGGTTGTTGGATGATGCCTGCCCGTGGATCGTCAGTAATTATTGACAACTTTTCTCCCGTCGGGAACCCTTGTGGTCGTCGATTGCTATGGAAATTGACGAAGCCGGACAGATGTCCGTCGTCCGTGGCGTCCAAGTCCAAAACCACGGGAAAAGATTGACCTTGCAGGCTGGTGATATGTCCTTCTTGATGCAGCTTCACTGCACCATAATACGCTACGCCCGACAACCTCGACCTTTGAGTTCATCGCTGCAAGCCCCGCTGGGAACGCAGATAGCGCATTGTGGATGCCAGATCGCCGTCCACGTAGATTGACTTCTCCAACCGTCTCCGGGTTATTTGACTTTCGTCTCATATTCGCTATAATGATCGCGCTTGCTTCAGCTCGTATCGGGTTACTTCTGCCCATACGTGCTTGTCGCCTCGCGCCCGGATCAAATCGAATGTTTAAAGTCAAGAAAAAGCCGAAAATCACTTCAGCCGAATTTGAGCTCCAGGTCAAGAAGTTCCTGGAGTCAACCTCCGGGAAGCTGGAGGAATTTAAAACCGAACACCTGGAGTCTATTGAGGGGACCGATGGCACCTATGAAATTGACATAACGGTAAGATTTAGAGCTTTCGGAGCGAAGTTTCTCGTTCTGGTGGAATGTAAACACCACAAAAACCGTATTATGCGCGACTACGTGCAGGTGCTGCACGCCAAACAGGTATCGCTTGGCGCGCAAAAAGCAATGATGTTTTCTACCTCTGGTTTTAACGAAGGGGCGGTAAATTACGCGCTTCAACATGGGATTGCTTTGATCCAGCTTGCTTCAGGCGAAACTCTGTACTTTACAAAGGGTGGGAATCCAACGCCCCTGCCTGATTCCCTGCCCGCTTATGTTGGATGGCTCATTGCCAAGCACGACCGCGCAACTGACGGCGTGAGTCATAGCCTCATCGCTCCAGGACATCCTGATGCCCTGAACAAGTTTCTCTTTGACTCGTCGCCGAGGTAAACAAAATCGCGCAATGCCGCGCACCCAGAAAGCGAGATTGCGGAAGCATGCTGCCGCAATCCTGAGGAAGCGCGGAGGGGTGTGGGAAGGCTCTCCAGTGATTCATGGTGCAGCGAGGGGGCTTCGTCCCCACGGGCCATCCTGGGCCCACGGATTTAAAGCCCCTTCAATAATTAGAGATTGCGAAAGCCATAACAGCGCCTTCGTCAGTGCCTTTGTTGCAAGTTGCTTAACGGCTACTCTCTACGGGCATTGGGGTATTTGTTCACAATCGCCATCCATTGCGCAGGTTGTGAAATCAAAGGTGCACATGTGGGTGAGAATACCACCGCGGACCTGCTCTACCTCCGCTGTGCTTAATTCACGGCCAAACAGGCGGCCGAGGACTCTGTTGTTTTCTGTGCTTTTTGGCATGGGAATTCTCCTTTGCAATAAAAAAGCAATTGCCAATTTGTACTACTTTTTAATCCGGTTTCTGCTGCTTCTTAATTTTGTTCCGGTATGCAGAAGTGGGAAGTCGGGGCATATTAGATCGTATTGCGATGCAACCGTGCCCGCCGCGAGGCAACCCGCTTAAACAATCGCTCCTCACAACTTGAGGGGACAAAAAAAGATGCTCCGGGAGCTGCTTGCGCGCTGGCCAGTCGTTAAACAAATCCAGACAGGTGGAGACGGAACTGGCGCGGAAGCCATGTCTGACAAGACCCACAGTCTGGGGCCGCGCACGGCTGGTGCTGAAGTGGCGCGTTCCGTCTGTCCGTATTGCGGCGTGGGCTGCGGTCAACTGGTTTACCACAAAAACAACAAGCTGGTTTCCATTGAAGGCGATCCTGAGTCTCCCATCTCCCGCGGACGACTCTGCCCCAAAGGAGCCGACAGCTTTGAGCTCCTGACCCATGCAAATCGCGAACTGAAGATGAAGTACCGTAAGCCGTTCAGCAAGAAGTGGGAAAGCCTTGATCTTGAAACGGCCATGGACATGATCGCTGACCGGCTCTGGGATGCGCGAGAACGGTCATTTGTTGAAAAGCAGGATGGACAAACCCTGATGCAGACCAAAGCGGTAGCGCATCTGGGCGGCGCCACGCTGGATAACGAAGAAAATTACCTGATCAAAAAAATGTTTACCGGCGGTCTAGGCATGGTTTGCATCAGCAACCAGGCCCGAATATGACACAGCTCCACGGTGCCCGGTCTGGGCACATCTTACGGTCGCGGCGGAGCAACCACCGCCCAACAGGACCTGCAATATTCTGACGCGATCCTGATCATGGGTTCGTCCATGGCGGAGAATCATCCCGTCGGGTTCCAGTGGGTGATGGAAGCGCGCGAGAAGGGCGCAAAAGTAATTCACATTGATCCGCGTTACAGCCGCACCTCGGCCATGGCGGATTACTGGCTGCCGTTGCGGCCCGGTTCAGACATAATTTTTCTTGGCGCGCTGATCAATTACGTCCTCACGCATGAAAAATATTTCCGCGAATATGTAGTCCATTACACCAACGCATCCACGCTGCTGCGCGACGATTTTCGCGATACTGAAGATCTTGGCGGCGTATTTTCCGGCTGGAACCAGGAAGAGAAGCAATACGACCCCAAGACCTGGCTCTATGAAGGTTCTCCGTCAAAGGACTCAGGCGGAGTGTTTGCAGGACACTCAAAACATGGCGGGGGCCATGGCAAAGATCGCGGCGGTGAAGCGGGTGACCTGGGCGAGCATAAGGACGATCCTGGTCTGGAAAATCCGCGTTGCGTCTTTCAGGTCCTGAAAAAACATTTTGCCCGCTATACGCCGGAGTTGGTTGAGTCCTCTTGCGGCATTCCAAAAGAAAAATTTCTGGAAGTTGCGGAAGTTTACACATCCGCTTCTGGTCCGGAGCGGACGGGAGCAATCTGTTACGCCGTCGGCTGGACGCAGCATTCCAAAGGCCCGCAGATCATTCGTGCGGCAGCCATCCTGCAATTACTTCTGGGGAATACAGGCCGTCCTGGCGGGGGCGTTATGGCCTTGCGCGGCCATTCGTCGATCCAGGGCTCCACCGATATACCAACTCTTTATGACATTTTGCCCGGCTACCTGCCGATGCCCTTTTTCGAAGGCGATTCGGATAGCTTGGCCACCTATCTGAAAAAGCATACCTCCGAGACAGGCTGGTGGAACCACTTTGATAAATACGCCATTAGCCTGCTCAAAGCCTGGTACGGAGAGGCCGCGACTGCCGAAAACCAATTTGGATTTCAGTTTCTGCCGCGCGTCACCGGCGACCATTCTGAATACGGTTACTGGCTTGATATGGCCGATGGCAAACTGGAAGGTCTTTTTGTGATGGGACAGAATCCGGCGGTCGGCGCGGCGAACGGAAGACTCGAGCGTTCCGCGCTGGCCAACCTGAAGTGGCTCGTCGTTCGCGACTTTGTGGAAACAGAGACAGCCGCATTCTGGAAAGACTCGCCAGAAGTCCACCGCGGCGAACTTGATCCCAAAAAGATCCCGACGGAAATCTTTTTTCTTCCCGCGGCCGGTCACGCGGAAAAAGACGGGAGTTTTACCAACACGCAACGCCTGCTGCAGTTCCACGAAAAAGCAATCGATCCGCCGGAAGATTGCCGCAGCGAAACATGGTTCATGTACCACCTGGGACGAAGGTTGAAAGCCAGAGCAACCAAACAGCAGACATCGCGCAATGCAGCTTTAAACGCGCTCACATGGGACTACGGGACGCACGGGCGCCATGCCGAGCCGAACGTTGAAGAGATCATCGGCGAAATCAACGGCTATCGCGTAAGCGACCGAACTCTGGTTTCAGGCTATAAAGAGCTAAAGAACGATGGTTCCACAGCGTGCGGCTGCTGGATTTATTCCGGAGTAATGCCCTCTCCAACAGAAAACAAGGCGCGCAAGCGCGAGCCCAAAGGCCGCTATGGACACGGGTGGGGCTACGCATGGCCAAGCGATCGCCGGATTTTGTACAACCGTGCATCCGCGCGTCCGGACGGGAAGCCATGGAGCGAGCGCAAAGCGCTGGTGTGGTGGGACGTCGACCAAAAAAAATGGACAGGCCACGACACTGCGGATTTCACAGAAGATAAAGCGCCGGACTATCGGCCAGAAAAAGGCGCTAAAGGCGATGATGCTATTGCGGGCGACAAGCCGTTCATCATGCATCCAGACGGCGTGGGATGGATCTGGGTTTCCAGCGGACTGAAAGATGGCCCGCTGCCAACGCACTATGAACCTCTGGAAAGCGTTGTTACGAATCCACTCTATCCAGACCACAGCACAAATCCCGCGGCAGACAAGAAAGAACGGCCCGACAATACGTACGCCTTTCCTGCCGGCGACGAGCGATTCCCTTACCTGCTGAGCACCTACCGATTGACTGAACACCACACCGGTGGAGGCATGAGCCGATATCTGCCGCATCTGGCGGAGCTGCAGCCGGAATTATTTGCAGAAATCTCACCACAGTTGGCGGAAGAGATCGGAGTTCGAACCGGAGAGTATCTCACCGTTACCACGATGCGCGGAATTATTGAAGCTCGCGCGTTGATCACTGAGCGAAACCAGCCGCTGGTGATCGATGGGAAACTCAGGCACACGATCTGCCTGCCGTACCAATTCGGCTACAAGGGGCTTGTCACCGGCGACGTGCCGAACGATCTGCTTTCAATTTCTGAAGAACCCAACGTGCGCATCATGGAAACCAAGGCGCTTGTTTGCAACGCGCATCCGGGACGCGTACCGCGGAACGCACAAGCATTGAAAATGTGGAGACAGGACCTGCGGAGGACGGCATGAGCACAACTGCATTTTTGACGGATTCCACGCTGTGCATCGGCTGCAAGGCCTGCGAGGTAGCGTGCAAAGAGTGGAATCAACTCGGAGAAGACGGCTTTGAGTGGAGCGGAAATTCTTATGACAACACCATGGCCGTGGGACATTCAACGTGGCGGCATGTGAAGTTTGTGGAGAACACGCCAGAGATCGGGCGCGGCGGCAACGCTGCAGAGCAACTGCCGGCCTGGGGCTTCTCCTCTGACGTCTGCAAGCATTGCGAAGTGGCCGGCTGCCTTGAAGCATGCCCGACGGGCGCAATCGTGCGCATGGAGTTTGGAGCAGTGTTCATTCAGCCGGATATCTGCAATGGCTGCTCATACTGCGTTGTTGCTTGTCCCTTTGGCGTGGTTGAAAAAAATGAAGATGATGGCCGAGCGTTCAAGTGTACGTTCTGCTCTGACCGTCAGCGGGCAGGCTTGCAGCCGGCCTGTGCCAAAGCGTGTCCGACAGAGTCGATCAAATTTGGCGAGTTAGATGTGCTCAGAGAAGAAGCTAAAGCGAGACTTGAAGTTCTGAAATCGCGCGGCGTAACAGACGCAGTGGTGTACGATCCCGTTGCAACCAGTGTTAAAGGAATACATTCTCTGTTTCTGCTGCGTGGCGATCCGTGTACCTACAATCTGCCGCCGAATCCTGAGGTCCCTACCGCCTATTTAAAGAGAGCATGGCAATCTGCCGCCGTCGCCGCTGGAGCGATGCTCGGCGCTACCCTGCTGGCATTTCTGGGAGGCAAGCGATGAGCCGAGTTCCCTTACCTGAATTGCCCGGACGTGTTCCAGATTCACAAAGCGAACGACGGCTTACCGCTTTGCGTCGCGAGGCCGCGCAATCCGGCATGGTCTCAGGAAAAGGAGTGACGCCAGCGGGAGCGCCGTTCCGGCAAGCCTCACCGAATACCGGCTACTACGGAGTGCCGCTGCTCAAGGAGCCACAGTGGAATCCGGAAGTGCCGTTGTATTTTTTTGTAGGCGGCGCGGCTGGAGCATCGGCCGTAATTGCGGATATGGCAAGCTGGCTGGGCAACGATCGCGAACTAGTGCGCAGCGCACGATGGATGGCCGCGGGCGGAGGCGCGCTTTCGTCAGCACTGTTAATCAAAGATCTGGGAATGCCATCGCGCTTCCTGAACATGCTCCGGGTGTTCAAGCCGCAAAGTCCCATGAGCATGGGCGCGTGGACGCTATCTGCTTTCTCCAGCTTCTCTGCGGCGGCGGCATTTGCCAATGTGATGCAAGTAAAGTTTGGCCTTTCAATCCCGATCCGCCTGATTGAAAATGCGGCGGGAGCGTTGGCTACTGCGACGGGACTAGTGATGTCGAGCTACACGGGAGTGTTGATTGGCGCGACAGTGATACCTGTGTGGAATGAAAACGTCGGAACGCTTCCGCAGCACTTCGCGGCTTCAGGACTCAACTCGGCGGTCTCTCTTCTAGAGCTGTTTGGACACGATTACAATCGTGCGTTGAACCTGCTGGGAATTTCCGCATCATGTTATGAGGTAGCGGAAGGGGTGTTGCTGGAAAGCAAACGCCATCGCGTAAATGAACCGTTGCGTAAAGGGTGGAGTGGCGCGATTGTGAGAGCGGGCGGAGTGTTGTCCGGACCGGTACCGCTGGCATTGCGTCTTGCCTACGCCGTGAGCGGCAATAAGAAGCTCCGCCGAGCGGCGGCGTGGTCGAGCGTTGCCGGTTCCCTGCTCACGCGTTTTGGTTGGGTACAGGCGGGACGCGCATCGGCAAGGGACCATCGAATTCCGCTGGAGCTGCCGGAAGACACGGCAGAAGTCAGGAAGACCAGCCATCAGATCGGGTTGCAGCAACCCGCATAGATCACTCACCGTTCGAAGTGCTTGTCAAAAAAAGATTCGGCACGGTGCTGCCTTGCTTACTAACGCGGGGGCCTCGGTACACAGACATGATTTAGATATTGCTCGGCGTCCTGGCAAAGCATCTGGCATTTATGACAGCGAATTGGGCCTTTGACAACAACTTTTGGACGGGACGCCGGAGGAGTGTTCACGTTGGGTGGGGTCATATGTTCAAACTACGCGCTCAGAGGATTTGCTGCAACATGAATCGGGCTGAGCCGTTATTAGTGCTTTCTCGAGGTCAAAACACGCTTCAAGATTATTTCAAGATGGTCGGTATCGATTTCTTAGGTTTCATCTCGATTCGGTGATATACTAAGACTTCCCGTTAAGTGATTCACCAACGGTTAGCGAGCCGGTCCAGCCTCAAAGCGACAACCCACCTCACAAATACCAGTCAATCTTCTTCAGCAGGAATATCAAAACAACAAAGGAACAACTACAAATGGAACAAGGAATTGTGAAGTGGTTTAACGACGCAAAAGGATTTGGATTTATTACCCGCAACAGCGGTGACGGAGACGTGTTTGTGCACTTCTCAGCGATCCAGTCCAACGGGTTCAAGAGCTTGCCGGAAGGCCAGGCCGTGGAATTCAGCGTTACCAAGGGTCCCAAAGGCCTACAGGCAGAGAACGTAAGAGTTCTGTAACAACCCCAATCACTGCCCGGATGCTTTCAAGCTCCGGGCAGTTCTGCGTTTGGGGCGCTTTCGATTGTCACTCCCCCGACACGAAACCAGAAGGGTAATTTCACTTAACAAAGCCCGCCGCATTTGAGCTTGAGCGCATTCGCTAACCTTGAAAGAGTCACGAAAGGAATGCCCTGGTAGCCGAAATTCGTTACTGTTCCTTGGGGGCCAGCACATAGGAATAGAAGAGCAAAGCCACACCGATCAGCATGGGAAACAGCCCAACCAGCGCTACAGCTTTATCGCCGGGGTCGAGAATGAACCAGAGGAAAGGCATCAGGGCCATGCCACCAGCAATCGCCACCACGCCGCCCAGCCGCTGCCCCTGGCGTTGCCTTCGCACGGCGATGCGCTCTTCCTCGCGCATGAGTTCCAGGGCTGAGGTAGCGCCCGGGCCCTGGCTTTCGGCGATTTTCTTGAGCGTCTCACTCTTGTAGTAAGCTTCCCGTTCCTTGCGGCGCGCGTCAGCCCAGGAAGCAATGGAAATAAACGTAAACACGCAAATAACAGAAACAATAGGGATAAACAGGGCAAGGGTTCCGGCGTTCATTTCGCATCTCCTGGCAGACAGATAACCGCTGCACCGGGTAAGACAGGTAGGTTCCCTCGGTGGTTGCGTTATTTTTGGGAACCGATGATTTTCAAAAAATAATGAAACCGACCGATTTGCCCCGCGGTCATACCGTGGCAGGGGGAATTGTGAGTGCCAGTGAAGACAAAGCCGACGTGGAAAAGGTCCTGGCAGGCGATGTCGAGGCATTTCAAGGCATTCTTTTGCGCTGGCAGCGGCCGCTGGTCAACCTGGCTTATCGTTATTGCCGGGACCGTGGACGAGCCGAGGAAATGGCGCAGGAAGCTTTCTTGCGCGCCTTCCGCAAACTGAGCCATTGGCGAAGCGACGCCGTTTTTTCCAGTTGGCTGTTCGCGCTGGCTGCAAATCTCTATCGTTCAGAGCTGCGGCGGATTCCGATGAAGACAGTGCCGCTGGATGAAATTCTGGAACCTAAAGATACACGGCCGTCGCAGCCGGGGCTGGAAGAAGAACAGCGCGACCGGGCGATTCGACAGGCGGTCGCCGCGCTACCTTCAAAATATCGTGATGCCGTGATCTTTTTTTATCTTCAGGAGATGGACCTGGATGCGGCGGCACGCAGCCTGGGATTGAACCAGGGCACCTTGAAGTCAAGACTCTTCCGCGCCCGTGAGATACTTCGCAAGAAGCTCCCGCATCTATCACTGGAAAGTCCCAGAGAGGCATTACCATGAACGATGACTTTGACCGCATCATGTCGGAAGAAGAAATTCTGCCGTCCTCAGGCTTTGCCGCTTCAGTGATAGAAGCGGTGCGGCGCGAAGCTGCGGCTCCTCCTCCGATTCCATTTCCGTGGAAGCGGGCGCTGCCGGGAGCGGTGTTTGCCGCCGCAACCCTGATTGGAATCCTGGCCATTTGCGCGATAGAGCTCTTCGATTCGAGCTCTTTAGCGCAAGGGCAACCTGTTTCTGTTTCAACGTGGCAGCTATTGCTTCAAGTTCACTCTCAATGGGTATTGCTGGGCCTGGCGGTTGTGTTGGCTGGGTGGAAGATGCCGTCGTTTCTTGGACTTCGCAGAAGTTAAGGCTGTTGGCGGGCGTGAACCCTGAGCGTAGTCGAAGGATCTCCAGAGTGATCATGGTGCCGAGAGGGGGACTCGAACCCCCACGCCCCTTTTAAGGGCTGCGGATTTTAAGTCCGCTGCGTCTGCCAGTTCCGCCATCCCGGCTTGGGAATATTTCATTTTATAAGGAATTTGCGTTTTGGGTGTCGGCTACCTCCGTTCCTGTCTTTCGTCGTCATCAATGCCGCGCCTGAGACCGCCTGCATCTGCTTTGCGCATTCAGCAACGATCCGGCCGATTTTGAGACGTAGCAGTGCTGCGTCTCTACGTTGAATACCCGCGTTCGCCAACTGAATCGCTACGAACGAGTCTTACGATTGACGAGGAAGGCCCCAGATGCTTGCGACTGCGTACGTAATACGCAAGTTCAATTGAAACCGGCCTTCGTCATCACTGGACGGGATCAGGCGTAGTTATGGCCGCACATCAGTACATTGAGGCGCAATTTGTTTTTTCCATCCCCTGCTGTTCTCCAGAGGACGATCAAATGTCATCGGGGTCAACGTCTCGGTGAGAGAAGAGTTGCGGCGTTCGATTGCGACCGCATAGGCCGGATGGTCGGCAGGGCTATTCGGAACAATTTGTACGGCGACGGAATACCGGGGCCAATCTTTGTCCGAGTACACCCGAACGTGCGATCCGTCTGAATAAATAGAAATACCTGTGCTGACCAGTTTGAGCTGTTCAGTTATTGCAGACAGGTCACGGGTAACGTAGGTCTGAAATTCATCGACCCGTATCGTCTTTCCGGTTACAGCGGCAGTACAGACGAGCTGCACCTGTTTTAGCGTGGGCGCCACTCGATGCAGTAGCGGGAGCCCTTCTGAACGACGAAGAGCATCCACTTGATTCGCGACCACGTTCTCGGCAGCCCTTTTCGATTTGAGAGGCCACTCTCCAGTCTGCGCTAGTAATGACATCGCCATGATGCAGACCAGAATCAGTGTGCCAATCAGCGGTTTTATCATGCCCAGATCATACCTAACGGAATGCTACACTATGACGCATCGTGATTGTTGATAACAGGCGTTTACACTCATAACGCAATAGCCAGAGAGCCGATTTGGATACGCAGCAGTGCTGCGTCTCTACGTTGATATACCCGCGTTTGCCAATTGAATCGTAATGAACGAGTCTTACGATTGACGCGGAAGGCTTCCCCGGGCTGGAAATCACATTCATCCTTTACAATCGACAAGCGCCAGAAGGTGCAGATTTTTGTGCAACCAGCGGAGCCGGCGTGAGTCCAATGAGTCTATGCAGATGGTGGAGAGCCCAAACGTGGAAACCGAGTGTCTGCCGTTTTCAAGTATTCCCCACACAACCCGCCTGTTTGACGATTATCTCCATCACTTTGACAGCGTAAAGCAGTTTTATGCCCACCCGCCCCTGAGCCAGGAGTGGTGGGCGGACGAGACCAAGAAAATCAATTATCCCGCGGAGCGCCGGCAGGCGGTAGCGGCGATTCTGGAGCGGCAGAACCGCGAATTTGGCGCGTGCGAAAAAACGCTGGCAAATATCGATCGGCTGCGGCAGGGCGCTGCGGCTGTGGTGACGGGGCAGCAAGTCGGCCTGTTCGGCGGGCCGATGTTTTGCATCCTGAAAGCCCTGACCGCCGTCATTATGGCGGAAAAAGCCGGCGCCGTGCCAATGTTCTGGCTGGCAACCGAAGACCATGATCTGGAAGAGGTCAATACCGTAAATCTGGCAGCGGGCGATCATCTGCAAAAGTTCACGGTGAATGTGCCACATGTGGAAGGCGCGCCGGTTGGGACTATTGCATTCACGGATGAGGTCACCGCAGCAACGCAGCAGGTGGAAGCGTTGTTTGGGAAATCAGAGATCAGCGAGCTTCTGGCGGCGAGCTATCGCAAAGGCGAGACGTTTGGGACCGCATTCGCCAGGTTCTACACCAAAGTATTCTCTGAGATGGGCGTGGTCTTCCTGAACCCTCTCGACAAAGAGCTGCACCGCATCGCGCAGCCGGTATTTCGCGCGGCGCTGGAGAAATCCGAAGAAATCAATCAGGCGCTGGTGGCGCGCAATCACGAACTGGAAGCCTTGGGATACCATGCGCAGGTAAAGGTAACGCCATCTCACACGCTGTGTTTCTATTTTGAAGATGGGGCCAGAACACCCGTACGCCACCAGGATGGGGAGTTTTTTATTGGCGAGCGCAAGCTGGCTGCAGCGGAATTGTTGAATGAAGCGGAGCGATGTTCAGAAAAGTTCAGCGCGAACGTGCTGCTGCGCCCGCTGATGCAGGATTATCTGTTGCCGACTCTGTGCTATATCGGCGGGCCTGCCGAGATAGCATACTTCGCGCAAATTGAAGTTGTTTACCGCAAGCTGGCAAGCAGGGTGACGCCGGTTGTCCCGCGAATTTTTGCCACGCTGATCGAACCTCGCACCGCCAAACTGATGGACCGTTATCAGCTTTCTCTTGCCGACCTTTTCAATACGCCGGAAAAAACGCGCGAACTGGTGGCCAGCCGAGCACTGCCAGACAGCATACTCAAGAGTTTTGATCTCGCAGCGGAGCATGTGGACAAGGCGCTGGCTCTGATCCAGAGCCAGCTGGAAAAGCTGGATAAAACGCTGATCGATGCTGCGGAAAACGCGGGATCGAAAATGCGGTACCAGTTGCAGGGCATTCGCGACAAAGCCGCGCGCGCAGAAGCGCGGAAGAATACCGAGGTCCTCCGCCACGCCGATGAGTTGATCACCGCACTTTATCCCAACAAAGAATTGCAGGAACGAGAGATTGGCGCGGCATATTTCCTGCTGAAGTACGGAAAAAGCATGTTGGAGCAAATCAAGGCTGCAGTCCGCACAGGATGCGGAGAGCACCAGGTCATCAAGATACAGGCAGGATAACAAACTCTTGCAGCAGGGTTGCGGCAGTGAGCCCTATCGCAACAAGCTGCTCAACGCAGTATTCTCCATATTCACACCTCCTCTTGCAGTCTTCTCAGGGAAGGGCCTCCCTGGCCTCCGTTGAGACCTTCCGAACACACCCAACGAGTGTCATGTGACCCGAATCACGGCAACACGCATGGCGCCTGTGTCCAATAGAAGAGGAGGCGTTTTATGGCCCGATGCAGCACAGAAATCGCGATTTCAAGTGTATTGCTGGCCACCGACTTTTCGGCAGAATCGGCCCAGGCAGTGGATTACGCAAGGCGATTTTGCAGCCGACAGAACGCGAAGCTCTTTGTCGTTCATGTGATGGACGTATTCCCGTTTGTATTGAGTGCAGATCATGCCGCGAAGGCCAAGATCGAGGAAATCCGGGAGAATGCCGAGGCGCAGATGAAACACTTTGTGCGCGCCAACGATCTCGAACAAGCCAGAATCGAACCTTACCTGATCGAGGGAGAGACATCCGAAGCCCTGGAAAAGTTCATTCGAGAACATGAAATTGACCTCGTCGTCCTGGGAAGCCGGGGTGACACAGGAATCAGCCGCTTGTTTGAAGGCTCAATGGCAGAAGAGGTCTTCCGCACGGCGCAATGTCCCGTGATGGTTGTAGGGCCGAATGCCAAAGTGCTGCCGAAGACCGCAATGTTCAGCCGCTTGCTGTTTGCCACAGACCTGGGCCCATTTTCCAGAATTGCTCTTCCCTATGTTGAATTCCTGCTGCATGAGGACCCTTCCGCCCGGCTGACATTGGCGCACTTTCTTGAACAGGAAGCCGACAGCGTCAATGAACGGCATCAATCACGGCGAAATCTTGAACACCAACTCACAGAGATGATCGATCCAGAGTTCCGCAGTCAGATTGCGGACGTGGTGGTTGAGGCGTGCGTTGCGCCTGAGGGAATGATCAAGTTGGCTGAAGGATTAGACGCGGATCTGCTGGTTCTTGGAGTTCGTTCCGGTGGTGCGTTTACGCGTGCTGCCACGCACGGATTATTTTCCACTGCTGCACGGGTGATCTCAGAAATACGTTGTCCGGTGCTCACGATTCGCAGTGTCACCGGAACGTGATCCAAGCAGGATGCAATAACAAAAAGGGAGCAATGACAGGGCACATGCAAAGCGTATCAGCTGACACCATTATCCAGACTGGCGATAAAACCAGAAAGGAAATTGTCGCGCCACAATGGATAGGTCTGAGCGATGATGAGGCGGCGCAACGGCTGGTCCGTTATGGGCCCAATGAGGTGCCGTCCGCGCAAGAACGCACATTCTGGCGCATTGCTTTCGATGTTCTCAAAGAACCGATGCTGCTTCTTCTTATAGGGACCGGCGGCGTGTACCTGCTGCTGGGCGATCCGACGGAAGCAGCCGTACTGCTGGTGGCAATCTTTGGCATCATTGGAATCACCCTTTACCAGGAACGAAAAACAGAACGTGCTTTGCACGCGTTGCGCGATCTTTCAAGCCCAAGAGCGCTGGTGATCCGCCAGAGTGTGCGCAAGAGAATTGCCGGGCGTGAAGTAGTGCCAGGGGACCTGGTGGTTATCTCTGAAGGTGACCGGATTCCGGCAGATGGAATCATCCTGGAATCCAGGAACGTTCAGATAGATGAATCGCTGCTGACGGGCGAGTCGCTCCCCGTAACAAAGACTCAAGGAGCTCCAGATGGCGAACTGGGACGCCCCGGGGGCGACAACACGCCAAATGCGTTCTCTGGGACTCTGGTGGTGAAAGGCCGCGGCATTATTGAAGTGCGCGCTACAGGGCTCGCCAGCGAACTGGGAAAGATCGGCACCAGCCTGGCGGGCCTGCGCCCGGATAGCACGCAGATCCAGAAGGAGACGAACAATCTCGTCAAAATCTTTGCCGTAATCGGAGTCCTGCTCTGCGGCATCGTTGTCCTGGTCTTCAGCTATACGCACGGCAACTGGCTGCAAGGAGTGCTGGCGGGCCTGACACTGGCGATCTCCATGGTCCCGGAAGAATTCCCCGTGGTGCTGACCATTTTCCTTGCCATGGGCGCCTGGCGGATGTCACGACAAAGAGTGCTGACGCGCCGCATGCCCGCGATTGAAACGCTGGGAGCTGCGACCGTGCTGTGCGTGGACAAGACGGGCACTTTGACGATGAACCGGATGTCAGTACAAGTGCTTTTCAGTGGCGGTCAGTTATGGAACGTCCGTGACGACCGCAGTGTGATCCCGGAAGGGTTCCACGAAACAGTCGAATACAGCATATTGGCAAGCAGCAGAGATCCGTTTGACCCAATGGAAAAGGCATTTCTTACTCTGGGGCAGGACTTTCTGCAATCGACGGAGCACCTGCATGCGGACTGGAGTTTAGCCCGGGAGTATCCTTTGTCTCCCGCGCTGCTCGTGATGTCTCGGGCGTGGAATGTGCCAGGGACAACGACTCGCTATATCGCCGCAAAGGGCGCTCCAGAAGCGGTTGCCCAACTTTGCCAATTATCTGCCGAAGAAGGAGCGAGACTGAAAGTTGCCACAGCGGAAATGGCAAGCCAGGGATTGCGCGTGCTGGGAGTGGCGAAAGCGACCGTCGAAGGCGATCTGCCCGCGGAGCAGGAAATGATCCCATTTCAACTGATAGGACTTGTCGGGCTTGCCGACCCCGTACGCCCTTCTGTTCCCGCAGCGCTCCAGGAGTGCTATCGCGCCGGTATTCGCGTGATCATGATTACCGGGGACTATCCAGTAACGGCGCAGAGCATCGCTGCGCAAATAGGGTTACATAACCCTGATCGGACGAACACAGGCGCGGAACTGGAAAAAATGGACGATGCACAACTAAAACAGCGTGTGCGTGACGTAAACGTCTTTGCTCGCGTGGTGCCGGAGCAAAAGCTGCGTCTGGTAAACGCATTGAAATCATTGGGTGAAGTGGTAGCCATGACCGGCGATGGAGTGAACGATGCTCCCGCGCTGAAGGCAGCGGATATCGGCATTGCGATGGGTAATCGTGGTACTGACGTGGCGCGCGAGTCCGCAGCGCTGGTGCTGCTGGACGACGATTTCAGCTCGATAGTAAACGCGATCCGGTCTGGCCGCCGCATTTACGATAACTTGAAGAAAGCCACCGCATTCGTGCTTGCGGTTCACGTGCCCATTGCCGGAGTAACACTGGTTCCGTTGCTGCTGGGATGGCCGCTGCTTTTGATTCCCATCAATGTCGTCTTTCTTGAGCTAATCATCGATCCGGCTTGTTCAATTGCGTTTGAGGCCGAACCAGAAGAGCCAAACGTAATGGCCCGACCGCCCCGAGCACGGGACGAGCGGCTGTTTGAACGCAAGAGAGTCCTGTTGAGCCTGCTGCAGGGATTTGGCGTCTTCATTACCACTCTAGCGGTGTATGGCGTCTTTCTACATCATGGACACTCTGAGACTGATTCGCGCGCCCTGGGCTTCTCTACCCTTGTGGTGGGCAATTTAGCGCTGATTTTCACGAATCGATCCTGGACCCGAACCATATGGAACAGTGTACGAGGTATGAACACGTCTCTCTGGGCGATCGCTATTGGGACGTGCGTCGCTCTATTGCTCGTTCTATATGTTCCCCCGCTCACGAGCCTGTTTCATTTTTCTCCGGTGCATCCCAGTGACATCTTCATAGCCGTGTTTGCGGGCTGCCTGGGCGTGCTGTGGTTTGAAGCTCTCAAGCTTGTAACCGGAAAACGCCTGCATCACGGTCCGGCAGAGGTGGGCAAATGATAGAGAAAAGAGACTCCGCAACTCTGTTCCTTGCCGGCATTACGGCGGTGGCGCTTTATTTGAGCTATCTTCTGATACGGCCATATGCGACGCCGATCCTCTTTGCTTCCGTCATTGCGATTATCTTTTACCCTTTGCATAGGCGCACACAGCAGATCGTTCGCCGCCGCAATCTGAATGCGGCAATCAGCACAGGTGTGACGCTCATCCTTACAGTTGTTCCGTTAACTTTCCTGCTGGTGGCGATCAGCCATGAATTGTCAGACCTTTATCAAACTCTCGTAACCAAGAGCGCTGATTCAGGCGGTGTCCTTGCATATTTGCTCCACAGCGTGGAGCAGATTGTCAGTTGGGCGGCAAACCGCCTGGGAGTACCTTCGCCAGATCTGCACGACATTCTGGCACGAAGACTTGAGAATGCAAGTGCCCAAATCGTGGGCATGGGAGCCAGCCTGATAAGCAATGCGTTTTCATTTGCGGCCGGGCTTGTAATTGCCCTCGTCATTCTTTTTTTCTTGTATCGCGATGGAGAAAAGAGTGTGGCCGCGATTATGGCTGCCCTTCCGCTGCCCGAAGACCGGATGGCCGAATTGCGCGCGCGCGTCACGTCTACCGTGGTAGCGAACTTTTATGGCGGCGTCGCCGTAGGAGCGCTTCAAGGAACGCTCACCGGTCTGGCTTTCTGGGCGCTAGGCATGGAATCTCCCGTGCTTTGGGGAGTGGTTACGGGATTTTTTTCCCTGGTTCCGGTGGTAGGATCCGCCTTGGTATGGGGACCTGCTGCCATCGTGTTAGCGCTGACGGGGCATCTAGGCAAAGCCGCGATTCTGGCTGGCGTGGGCATGGCTGTGATAGGGACAGTCGACAATATCGTTCGTCCCCTGATAATTCACAGAAGCGTCCGCTTGCATACGGTGTTTGTACTGTTTGCGCTCCTGGGCGGCGTGCAACTCTTTGGAGTTCTGGGCCTGTTTGTTGGCCCGGTAATCCTTTCAGTTACAGCAGCATTGGTCATGATGCTGCAAGAAGATCTGGCGAGCAGGAAGCAGGCGAAGGTTGTTGCAATAGCGACGGTGGCGCCAGTGAAGTCGCAGTCCGCGGGCGAGCAGTAAAAAGCATCACAGCGGAATTGTCAGCGCGGAGCAAGCACAGCTTAATTCGCAAAAAAGCAAGATGTCACCGATTGAGCTTATGCCGGAGCATGACCACCGGGGACGCGCCTTACAAATAACTGAGGAACCCGATGTCCTTTCGTCGCTGCTTCAGTCCGGCGAACCAACGGCATGGAACGTAAAGCACTGCCACCACGATCAGCCAGACCAAATAGAGCAACGCCAGATTCCAGACGTATCCTGGCGGCGAAGGCGGGTTCATCACGGGATGGTTCATGAACAGCCACGGCGCAACCGACCCGGTGCGCAGGAGCGAAACAATAATCGCAGCAAAGTGAATCAGCGGAATGTGCAGCATGTAGTAGAAGAAAGGGACACGGCCAAATATCTTCAGGACGCTTGTAACGCGACCGCCGGCATTTTCCAGTAAGGGTAATACCAATAGCATCGGCCCTAGCGTCATCAGCAGGAAGAGCAAAGAAGCCGGGTACTTGGTGGTGTTGAGGAATGAAATCCATGCCGGTGCTTGCGGCCGTCTTGGAGGAGTAACTGGTGCGGCCTGCTGCGTCGCAGGGCTTGCAGCCGAGGCCGGTGCGCCGGAAGTCGCATGCGGCGCAGTCTGACCTTGCACACTGGGCGGATGCGCTGGCGCGACCCAGGGACGCGGATCGCCATAGAGGTTAAATCCCCGCAAGACCAAAAACGCGACAATGCAGGCCGCTCCCAGCGCCAGGCACATTCTTCGGCGTGGTAACTCGTCCGTGATCATCACGCGTCCAAACACGTAGCCCAGCGCCATGACTCCGATCCAAGGGAAAATCGAATACAGCACAAACAGGATGGGTCCATGCTCGCCTATCTGGATAGGACCTCCAAAATACAGGACTTGCCACAACCAGCTCCAGTGGCTCGTCTGTAACATCGCGTACAAACTCGGCAAAGATCGATCAAGAATGTTATGTCCCAGCACAATGATCAGACCAAAGGCAACCAGGGCTCGCGTCGGCAAAAAGATCAGCCCTGCCAACAGGACCATGCACCATCCGATCCCCCAGATCACACCAGCCAGCAGGTAATGGCCGAAATCGAAGTTGAAGGTCCAGGCCACACGAAGCACGGTGAGTTCCAGCAGCACCAGCCATAGGCCCCGCGTTACAAGGAAGCGCGCCAGCGCCCTGGTATCCGCCAGTTTACGGCCGTGGAGGAAAGCCGAAGTGCCCGCTAGAAAGATGAATGCCGGAGCAACAAAGTGTGTGATCCATCGCGTAAGAAATATACCCGGAGTTGGGCCGCCGGCGGGAAGACCGCAATAAACGCGGACATGGTCAATCGCCATCAGCAACATCACGGCGCCGCGCACGATATCAATTGACTGAACGCGTGCGCCGCGGGGCGTTTCATTGCGGTCAGCCCTTACGGCTTGGGCGGGGGCTTGTCTGGATGCGACCACCGTTTCTGTTCTCAACATTTGGAACTCCCTGCGTCTGTGGAATTCACAAGAGGTCAGACGGACTGCCTAACGATTTGTCATCGGCGAAATCGTAGCACCAGCGCCGCCGCGGGCAGGTGGAGTAAACGCGGCAAGGCCGCAGGCGAGGGCGCCTACGCTCCACGTCGATGGATTTTAAGCCGTCGGAACGAAATATCGAATGGCCCAGAAGGTGAGTGCAGCGACCACGGCCGCGGCGGGAATTGTCAAAACCCAGGCCCAGACAATTTGTTTGGCCACGCCCCAGCGTACGGCGGATAGGCGCGAAGTGGACCCGACGCCGACGATCGCGCCCGTGATAGTGTGCGTGGTGCTGACAGGAATCCCGTGATAGGCAAGCACAAAAAGCGTTGCGGCGCCCGCGCCCTCAGCGCAGAATCCGCCAACGGGACGGAGCTTGGTAATTTTTGATCCCATGGTGTGAACGATGCGCCAGCCGCCCATGTATGTGCCCAACGCAATAGCGGCGTTGGCGCCCAGAATTATGTACCACTTGTAGTTTCCCCATCCGGAAGCGAATTGTGCCGGCGTGAGATAGCCGCCCGCGAGCAATGCCCCGGCGATGATGCCCATGGTTTTTTGTGCGTCGTTACCGCCATGGCCCAGGCTATAAGCGGCGGCGGAAAGAAGCTGGAGCTTGCGAAAAAGCTTGTCCACGGTGCGCGGCGCGGTGCGCTGGAAGATCCAGGAAACGGCGACCATCAGCGCGAGTCCCAGGATCAAACCGATCAGCGGAGCCAGGACAATAAAGATCAAGGTTGACATCCACTTTTCACCCAAACCGGGGATAGTACCGATGATGGGCCAATGCAGTTTGGGTTCGCGCACTAAAACATTCCAGCCCGCGCGGGCAATGGCTGCTCCGGCCAGACCGCCGATAAGCGCATGTGAAGATGACGTTGGGAGACCCCACCACCAGGTGAGGAGGTCCCAGATGATGGCGCCGACAAGAGCCGAGAGAATTACATATTGTGTTGCCTGACGCGGATCGACGAGACCGCCGGCGATGGTCTTGGCAACGGCGGTCCCAAAGACGAATGCGGCAACGAAGTTGAAGAATGCTGCCCAGATGACGGCAAGCCGGGGAGAGAGCACGCGCGTGGAGACGACGGTAGCGATGCTGTTGGCGGCGTCATGGAAGCCGTTGATGAAGTCGAAGGAAAGAGCGATCAGAATGGTGACTGCAACCAACAATCCGCTCAAGTGCACTTGATCCTCATTTCTTCTTTATGTCGCTTCGCTCCAAACCGCTTTATGAGCCTTCTCCTGGTACACATCTCTCAGCCTTGATGCGATCGGCTCGGCGCGTGGTCGGCCTCGCCGCAAGTAACTTCAAAAATGTCGCTTCGCTCCAAACCATTGCAAATTTTCTTGCCTGAAATGCATTTGTGTTCCGGTTGCAGGACACCCTTGCGCCATCATTGTGACAGCCATCAGGGTTCGTTCCACTTATGCGCTCTTTAGGACCACGCCTTCCAAAACGTTGGCCGCATCTTCAGCCTTGTCGGTGGCAGTCTCAAGGACTTCATAAAGTTCTTTGAGCTTGATCAGGGAAATAGGATCCTTTTCTTTTTCGAATAACACGGCGATGGCCGCACGGGCCACTCCGTCAGCTTCATTTTCCAGCCGATTGATTTCTACGCAATTTTCCAGCACATTATCGTGCTTCTTGCCCAGGCGCGCCAGCGCGTCAGTAAGTTGATCGGCCTGCTTGACGACAATTCCAGCCAGCAGCGAAGCGGCCGGAGGAGCGCTGGTGATCTTATACATAATCAGCCGAACGCCGGCGGCATAGATGAAATCCAAGACGTCGTCGAGCGACGAGGCCAGGCGGTAAATGTCCTCGCGATCGAAAGGCGTGATGAAAGTCTGATTGAGCTTGGTAAGAATATTGTGGGTCATGTCGTCGCCGCGGTGCTCAATGTCCTTGAGCTGCTGCACGCGGGCGTCAACATCTTTAAAGTCTTCGAGTGTCTGTTTTAGCAGACGGGCGCCGTCGCCCAGGTTGCTGGCCATTTCAGCGAACATATCGAAGAACTTTGTATCTCTAGGAACAAGGCGGACCATGTAAGCGGGAGTTCTCCTGGCACATTGTTGCTAATCGGTTAAAGTCAACCGAGAAATATCGCATGCGGCCAGCAATCAGGTCAAACTTCCTGAGGATGGACGCAGCAATGCCCGGGTCTGCTGGAATAGCCGGCGGAACGCGCGCTCCAAATAACGAACAGCCAAAATAGCCAGCACCAGACAGATCGCTACGATTACACCGGCAATTATCGGATGGCGGGTAGCGAACCACGTAAGAGAAATGGCTGCAATGTCTTCCGCAAGACTCAAGGCAATATTTGAAAACGGTTCTGGAGATGGAGTGACAGCTGCGCGGATCGCGAGCTTGCTTCCATGCGCAGCCAGCGCGATGGAGCCGCCCAACGCGGCTACTGCAATTTGCAGTCCTGGAGAAAGATGCTGCGCAGCTCCATAAGAAAGCAGCGTCGCGACCGGGACTTTTGCAAAGGTGCTCAGGGCGTTCCAGAGGAGATCGAAGACAGGGATTTTGTAAGCAAAAAGCTCGATGGCGAAAAGAACGGCACAGGCAAGGATTACCGGCCATGATCCCAGCATATGCAGCGCAGACGGCAATTGAAACGCATGAACGTGAGAAAGCAGGCCCAGGGTGGCTACGGTTGCATAAACATTCAACCCTGCGGCGAAGCTGGCGGCAATTACCACCGCTAAAATCTCATTGCTGGTAAATGGAAGCATTTTCTAGAGGGGCCAAAAAGAAAAGGCTGCCGAAGCAGCCTTTCTTTATAAGTCATTTATTTTAAACAGCTTACAAAGTACTCTCAATTTCAAAACCCCAGGCTTCCAAGAGGGGTTCTGGGATGTACTTGCTGTTTTTATTTCTGCGTGCCCACTCGCGTAGACGAGTAGACCGGATGTATTGATCAGGCGTCAGCTTGAATTCCTTGACAGCCTGCTCAAAGGAGGTGACAACGGGGATGACTGGCCCGATGGGCTCAGGCTTGCCCCAGTTTGGATTACCGCGTCGCCTTGCCATATTAGATTTCGCCCTGCCTTTAGGTAGAAGAGTGCTTACAAAGTTATGACTTACCTTTTGGATTCCCAGAACCGGCCTTTGGTTTCAATACTTAATTGAAAAACTGACGTGAAATGACCTTACCCCAGGAACTGAAGCTCACTGAAAAACCATTTATTATAAGTGACTTTTTATGGGTTTGCAATGCTTTTTATCGTCCGATAAACGCTTTTTCTTCGTGACCATCATTCTGGCTGCATAACTTGCAGATCGCCGACGCCCCCTATCCCTCTGGCAGGCTGTTGTTCAATACAGCACACCCTTTCCGCATCGACCCTTCAGCGCCCACCCAAATCAGCTTCTCTAGTATGATGGTGTGCCGTGAGTTAACCCTTATTCTCACAGGAGGTAAGAATGAAGTTCCTGGCGCGTGTTGTTGCGACAGTAATTCTGGGGTCCCTTTTTTTCATACAGGCTTTTGCGGAAGATACTGCCAACTCTTCCAGTTCGACTATTACCGAGCCCAGCGCCCCAAACGCTACTGGCAGCTCCACCGCCTATTTGGCGCCATTCATCCCTACACAAGCCACAGCCGCACCGGCCAAAACCAAGACTGACAGCAATGGCGACACCTATCCCGCAGTTGATCTTTTTGCGGGCTATTCCTTCATCCGTTTCCGCACTGACGCCGGCATTAAAGAGTCTTTCAACTTGCATGGATTCACTGGCGCTCTGGCTGGAAACGTAAATCGCTGGTTCAGTCTGGTGGGCGACTTTGGCGTTTATCGCATCAAGGACCTGCCGCCTTCCGTCAGCGGCAGCGCATATACATTTCTTTTTGGACCGCAATTCTCCCATCGTGGCGAACGCTGGACGCCCTTTGTACATGCACTTTTCGGCGCGGCCCGTCTGGCCGATATTCAGGCTTCCACCGTCCCCACAGGCTCGGCTTTTTTTAATCGATCATTTTCCCAGAACTCATTTGCCACCGCTTTAGGCGGCGGTTTCGACGCCAATATCAACAAGCATGTAGGCATCCGCATTGTTCAGTTTGAGTATTTGCTGACCAAATTCACAGATGGTGGAGACAATCAGCAGAACAATTTCCGCGCCTCTACCGGACTGGTGCTGCACTTCGGCGGCAATCCGCCACCTCCTCCGCCCAACCATCCGCCGACCGTCACACTCAGCGCCGACCCGACCAAGGTCTTTGCCGGTTCTGGAGACGGCATCGCCCTCAAGGCGCAGTGCAGCGATCCTGACAATGACACGCTGGCTTACAAGTACACAGCGACAGGCGGGACGGTTGAAGGCACTGGCGCTGACGCGCGCTGGAACTCAACAGGCGTTCAGCCCGGCAAATATACGATCACTGCCACCTGTGACGACGGACGCGGCGGAACCGCCAACGCTACTACCGACGTAACTGTTGAAGAAAAACCCAACACTCCGCCGACGATTTCGTGCGCTGCCAACCCTGCCACTGTTACCGCAGGCCAGAGTGCAACCATCACTTCAACCGCCAGTGACGCGGACAATGACAAGCTGACGTACAGCTATAAAGCCAGCGGCGGCAATGTTTCCGGTACAGGAGCCACGGCTCAATTCGATTCAAAAGGCCTTGCTCCTGGAAATTACACCGTCACTTGCCACGTGAGTGACGGTCGCGGCGGTGAAACAGACGCAACCACGCAAGTCACGGTGCAACCGGCCATTGAGCAGAAGCAGCTTGAACAGCGCCTCTCGCTGCATAGCATTTACTTCCCCACCGCTCAGCCCGCCGTCAACAGCCCGATTACCAGCGGCCTGCTCGCAAGCCAGAAAACCACGCTGCTGGCACTTGCCGGTGATTTCAAAAAGTATCTGGCTTTCAAGCCGGATGCTCATCTGATCCTGCAAGGCCATGCTGATCCTCGCGGTGGTCCGGAATACAACAAGAAACTTTCTGAACGTCGCGTGGAACGCACCAAAGCCTATCTTGTGGCCAATGGTGTTTCAGCCGACGCCATTGAAACCCAGGGCCTGGGTGAGGAACAGCCCATGAGTCCTGAACAGGTCAAGCAAGCCATTGACCAGGACCAGAACATCACCGCGGCGCAAAAGACGCAACTCAACCGCAACGCCAAAGTTCTGGCTCTCGCCCAGAACCGCCGTGTTGACGTCACGCTCAGCACTACCGGACAAACGTCGGTACGCCAATTCCCATTCAACGCTGAAGATGCTCTCAACCTGATCAACCCGCGCGGCGTGGGTGGCGCAGGCGCTAAGAAAGCTCCGGCCAAGGCGGCTCCGAAGACAGGAGCACCAAAACCCGGCACAGCCAAAAAGAAAGGCGCTGCCAAGAAGCAGTAGGATGATCAGTTCATCGCATTCCGAATTCGAGTTTGGAGGATTCGGAATCGAGAACACCTACAACGTAGAGACGTAGCATGCTACGTCTCTCTTAAAACAAAAATGCGGCAGGTCAAAAAGATCTGCCGCATTTTTTCTTGCGAGTGACACATGGACTTCTGCCTGTGTGAGGAGAATTATGTAGATTTCCTCTGTGGCACAGGCACTCCTGCCTGTGTGCACGTAGATTCTCGTGGACCGCAGGCGCCCTCGCCATTGACCTCTTCCCTTTTGTGCCCCTCGTCTGTACGCTATATCTTTTCTGGTCTTACTGTTTCCCACGGCGGGGTGGAGCAGGTCTTTAGACCTGCGGTAAAGCTGATAAATTCTCCGGCTTCAAGCCGCCGAGGTACATTGCAGCAAATACACAATAGCCTAAAAAGGTATAGCCTTCGCCAAAATTACTTGCGCGCAAAACTGCGTGACCGCGTAATCGTTGCAACGTCAATCTCGTAGTATTCATACCATTTTTGGCGGCCAATGCTTTGTGCTTCCCGATGGCGCATAAGGTTGCGCCACTCGGCCAATGAAGTCTCATCCCGCCACCACACAACTGTCAAACGCTCCCCGTCCGCCGCCTTATAGCTTTTTACGTCAACAAAGCCTGGGTTCTGTCGGACCAGCGTTTCCAATTCGGCATTCATGGCCTGGTAGTCATCACCGGCCTGGTCGGTTAGCTTTGATCGAAACAAAATGATCTGAGACGGTTTCGTTTCCTGCTCAAGGTTGGACATGCATATTGGAGATCCACCAGGCATGTTCGGTTACAGAAAAATTGTTGGCCGACCGAGGTCAAAAGCTTTTGCTTTACTATCATGGGACATCGTCGTTCAACAGCAACTTCCGCACTACCCATGCATCCCGATCCCGGCACTTACGCAGCTCAAATATGTCTTGATGAGCTGAGCCTGGCTGTGCTCGTTTCTGGACTAATGGCACAGCATCTGGCGCAGGCCTCTGGCCGTATCTGATGTCTACCGATTCAATTCCTGTGGACCGCAGCCGCCCTCGGCTGCGCAAACGTGCACTTCATTTCATGGCGTGTGCTTGTCCAGGACCTTGCGGTTCCTTCCTAACGCCGAACCTGCGCGTCCTTTCCCACCTTGTAATCCAAGGTGACCTTGCATTCCTTGCCGGCAGCAGTGGCCTTTGCCTTGCCGTGATCGCCTTCGCTATATAGCACAGGAAATCTCGCTTCGCCTTTGTCATCGGCATGGTGCGCGTCAGTTTTTTTGTCTTTGCCGAGCTCATTGGTCAATGCCAGGTCTTCACCCGGAGTGAAGCCGTGGAAGCGAACAAGAAACAGCAGGCCGGAGGGACTCTGCACCTCGACGGAGCCGGCGCATCCACCTTCACCTTTGGACTCGATCGGCACAACGATGGCGCGGACATAAGCCCGCTTGTCAGCCGAGGCCAATGCCAAGCTGATTGGCTCACCCGCCATCATCCCTCCGGCGGTGTAATGGAATTCGACGGGCTTGCCTTCGTACATCATCTTGATCAAACCCGTTTCGTCCACAGATATTGGGAATGGCATGCGACCATACGTGCCATCTATCCACTTGCTCCACATAGTGAGGTTTTCACCGGGTTGGAATCCAGTTGCGCGCAAGTCATACTCTACCCATGTGGATCCTTGCTTGGAGTAACGGCGCTTCTCCAATGCGGTCAAGGTCAGGCCAGGCGAACCTCCTTCCTCCTTCCACTCAAATGGAGGAACAGGGTGCTCATCTTCCTTCGCTTTGCGTGCCGCCTCAAGCTGCTCCGCGGAAGCTTTCTCTGGCCACCCGGAGATGAAGAACCGCACCAGCGTTCGATCGCGGAGATTCTGCTCAGCTGTTTTTGTTGCATCTTCGAGCCGGCTGCGATCTTCCTCCGGAAATACCCATGAGGCATTCAGCGTTCCCAGAACGGAGCCGTGTTCCTCGTCCGCGTAAGCCGTCACGGTCACGGGATAGGGCGTGTTCCACTGGAGATTCTTAGGTTGCCAGATGCGCCAGGAGACGTAGTCGGGCTTCAACTCCATGTCTTCCTCAAACGGTTTTTTCTCCCCGGGCGCATTCACTTTCACCGTAAGCCATACCGTGCTGGTCGAGTGGTTAGCCAGTTGATACCCAATGCCGGAAGCAATCTTCAACGGAACGTCCCCCGCTGGTGCTTTGAATATACCCTTGAACCCCATGGGCATCGGCACAACCATCAGACCACCCTTAATTTCGACTTTGCCGCCTGTGATCTCCAGCGTCTTGATAATCAGCCGTTCTTCGGGCGTTTTATTGACCCAGGGTACTTTTCGCAGGTCTGGCTGGGCATAGACGGGCGCGGCTGCGGCCATCAACAAGACCTGCACAAGGACCGCCATTACTAAACGGAATAACACTCTGTGTTTGCTTTTCATACAATCCTCCGAGCGGCGTGCCTGAAGGAGTGGGGGATTGCGGGCCCGGCGGCCAATGTACTGGGAACAGAAAGATTGGTTCCTGGCGAGGATCCAGGAGCCAGGCCTCTCTCAATGGCTCATCGCGGCCTGACTGATTTCTGCGATCTAGGTTTGCGCTGCTCTCATAAGACTAGTGTCATGGCAGTCTAATTCGTTTCAATCTTTCATGCTCTCCGCACAACTATCTGCCATCCTTGGCGATTATTCGCGGGATGTCACTAGAAACGCAGTCAAAGACAATACTGGACTCGCATGGCAAAGCGGCCTATCTTTGAATGCAGTATGCGAGTTGCGTTCATCGTCCTCTTACTGCATGGATTTGCCATTCTGCCTCTCCTCAGTGCGCAGACCCCGGAGACAGAAACTCCCGTTTACCGCGTTGACGTTCACATGGTGCTGGTGGACGCGCAGGTATTGAGCAAGAAAACGCGGCAGGCAGCGCGTGCATTGAAGAAGGAGGATTTTGAGCTATACGAAGACAATGTGCGTCAGCAAGTGAGCTCCTTCAGCCAGGACACAATGCCGCTGTCGGTTGTCCTGTTATTTGACCTTACCGACAGTGTGAGACCGGTTTTGAAGTCACTGGCAGAAGGCGCGCTTGAAGCGTTGCAGCATCTGAAACCGGAAGACGAAGTTACAGTGATGGCATACGCCGCTTCGGCGCAGGTATTGCAGGAGGCAACGACCGATCGCGCGCTGGCCGTGGCGGCCATTGAAAAGGCCAGCCGCATGGAGAGTGGAGAGGCAGCATTTTTCAATGAAGGTATCTTTCAGGCGGCAGAGCAATTGCAGAAGGGCAAGAACCCTTCCAGCCGGCGGGTGATTATCTGGCTCACGGACGACGTGCCGAACATACCATCAGAAGATTCCGTGCCGCTGCGCTACCGGAAAAGCCTGAATGGCGCGATGCCACACACCCAGAACGAGGCCCTGCGCCATCTATTGCAAACCAGTACGGTAGTGTGTTCGCTGTTAAAGCAAAGCGACCTTTCCGTGAGCGGAGAATCCGGGCTGATGTCGAAACCGGCCGAACGCATGCTCCATCCACCGGGAGAAGTTTACAAATATGCCAGTGTCACAGGCGGCCAGGTAATTGAGTTCAAGAAAAAAGAGCTGAAAGAAAAGCTTACGCTGCTGATTGATGACCTGAGGCTGCGCTACAGCCTGGGATATCACATGTCCGCGCAGAAGCCGAAAGGGAAATATTGCGCCATAAAGGTAAAGCTGACGCCCGAGGCGAAGAAAGCCATTGGCAACGTGATAGTGGAGGTGAGGCAGGGATATTATCGGTGAAGCGCTCCGGCTCTTGAATCACGGGGCCGGCGACTGAGCCTTTCGCTCTTCCGGCGGCGCCAGATGTCGAAACGCGCGCCACAGCAGTCCGTCATAAATAATTTTCAATCCGCCGCCTAGCAACAGCGGAGCGGCAAACGCCACCTGTTGCATAAAGACCCCAGCGACGGCGGACGCTGCGGCCCACGCGCCATTCCTCACGAGATTAGTCACGCCTGCGGCAAACGTCCGCTCTTCAGGTTTTACCACAGCGGCGACATAAGACTGCCGCGTCGGCACATCCATTTCCACCAGCGACTCCCGCAACAGAAAGAGCAGCACCGCCCATCGTGGCGACGGCATGAATGCTGCTGCAATCAGAAAAACGCTGGAAGGAAGATGCGTAAAGACCATGGTCTTGATCAAGCCGATTCGTCGCGCCAGCCACGCCGCACCCAGATGCGATAACGCATTTAACACGTGCACCGTAAAGAAAAGCACTGCAAGCTGGCTTTCCGCGATTCCAAAGCGCTTAAAAAACCAGTATGAGACCAGCGCGTCCGTTAAAAAACCGCCACCGAAAGCGTCAATCGCAAAAAGCGCAGAGAGTCTTTTGACAGTCGATTTTGTTTCCGGCGAAATGGCAGCCTGTGGCTGCAGCGGCAGGCCGGCCTTACGAATCTCCACTTCTGCCGACAACAACAGATACAGCAGTGCAGTCAGCACGCTGATGCTTGCGTACCCTATAAACAAAAGCCGATAGGAGTGGCCAACATCAACACTCCACCATTTTTGCGCCGCAATCGGAATACCCGCCGCCAATGCCCCCAATGCGCCGCTTGCATCCAATACCACGCTGTACCAGGCCAGCGCCCAGGTGCGCTTTTCGTCGGCTACCAATCCAGGGATCGTCGCCTGCTCCAGCGCGAATGCGGGACTCCTGTCCGTGCCCATGCCGTTGAGCATTCCCAGGAAGGCAATCACGATCATGGCCGGCAGCGCGAAATGAAATATAAGTGGAAGTGAACCGGCAGCAGTCAGCAGCGAGAGCGTAAAGAGCGTTCGCCGCCGCCCCAGACGGTCGGCCTTAAAGGTAATGAACACCGTTCCGGTCGCCGCTCCAGCCAGACCGGCGGCAATCACCAATCCAATAGCGGTCGGAGAAAATCCTTCTCGAGAAAGAAACACGCCGAGCACAACGCCCAGCAGTCCAATGCCAAACGAACGCATCCAAGCGGCGATATAGATGATGGCAAGGTTACGAGCGGATTTTTGAGGGATGGCGGCCACTTATCAGCTTACACTCTGCGTGCTTCGGCCGTTGAAGGGTTTTGGCCGCGGGTTTATGCTGCGTGAAATCGAGTTTCGCTCAAATCCAGTTCTTGTAAAAGCTGGCGTAAAACTTCATCGTTGATACGTCCGCTATTGCGAAGATTTACCGCCGTCTCTCGCTCTACGCGTAGAAGCTCCAGGGAAAGCGCCAGGAATTTCGCATAGGTTTCTACATCGGAACCATCGTGGTCGTCTCCTTCGCGGGGCAAAGATGACAAGCGGCGACGGTAATGCTCTTTCAAGTCTTCGTAGAGACCCGCGGAATCCGCCTCCATGTCTTTTTCAGATTTTGCCAGCTCCTGCAGGGCTGCTTCCGCCATGATGCGCCGCGCCTCGTTTTCTTCGTAGTTTGCTCCGGAGCGGCCGGCCAGCCCCAGAGCGCGTATCAACGCCGGCAAAGTCAGTCCTTGCAGGACAAGCGTCACAAGGATCACGCTGAACGTCAAAAAAATAATCAGGCTGCGCTGTGGAAACGGGCTTCCATCTTCAAGGTGCTCTGGCAGTGAAAGCGCTGCTGCCAGGGCGATGACGCCGCGCATACCGGTCCAGCCCGTCACAAAGATCTGCCGTGCGGGTGGACGCGATTCATTCTGGTGAAAGACGTGCTGCCGGATCCAATACGCCAGCGCCGTGCCGGGAAAAACCCACAGCAGTCGCAGAACGATCACCAGCAAACTGAACAAACCGCCATAAAGCAGCAAGGATGCGAAGCTGTAATTCCTGATCCCCTCTCTCACGATAGGCAATTGCAGCCCAATCAGCACAAACACAAAGCCGTTCAGGATGAAAGTAAACACGCTCCAAACGGCGTTGGCCTGAATTCGCACTGCCGGCGAGAAGAAATGCGCGCTCCCCCGACCCAGATAAAGACCGCACGCCACCACTGCCAGGACTCCTGAAGCGTGAATGAATTCCGCGGCAAGATAAGCGGCATAAGGAACCATGATGCTGATGGTGATTTCAATCGGGCCATCATCAATGTGGTGCTCTACCCAATGAATCACGGCTCCGATCAGCAGCCCCACCCCGATTCCCGCTGCTATCAGGTAAGTCAGTCTCAGGAATCCGGAACCAATGGTTGGTGTCTGGCCGGCTACCACGATTGCCAGACCAAACTCCAGCGCCAGCAATCCAGTGGCGTCATTAAGCAGGCTTTCGCCTTCCAACACGTCAACCACCCGTTGTGGCAGGCCAACGCGCTTGGCAATCGAGGTCGCGGCAATTGCATCCGTCGTAGCTACCACCGCGCCCAGAACCATTCCCAGCCGCCAGTCAAAGCCGGGAAAAGCCACGTGCGCCGTTCCGGCCACGCCCAGCACCGTGAACCCCACCAGCCCAAAAGCCAGAAACGAAATGCTGACAAGGTTATGGACAAAGTCCCTCCAGGAAGTAAGCCATGCAGCCGAAAAAAGCAGCGGCGGCAACACAACTAAAAAAATAAGATCGGGATTGAGCGTGACCCTTGGAATTCCCGGCACAAGACTCAATGCAAGGCCCGCAACCACCAGAACAATGGGATAAGGAGTTTGCAGCTTGCGAGCCAGCAACGTGAAACCAGCAACAAATAGAAGGAGGAGCAAAAGCACGATCTCAATGGATTGAATACCGCTCCCCTGCATGAGGCCTCCGCCTTTTGAAGATAAACCGCAATGCGGTAAGGCTCAAGCGCAGGCTCTCTCACCGACGCCGAAAAGGTCGCTCGCTAACGCAAGCCATTTCCTTGTCCCGGCACCAGCCACAGGATCATCGCCAGCGCGGTTATCACGGCCACAAAGTAAGCAGTGATGGGATTACTTGGTTCCTCCGGCGCGTCGCGAGTAAATAGGCGGATGCCCATTCCCGCCGCCACAAGTGCAAACACCCATTCACCCAGCGCATAGGCCACTGCTGCACTCACCGCCAGGACCACGGCGCGTTCTAGTTTGCTCAAAGCGTTGGTGGCGCTGCTGCCATCGAAAATCCACAGCGGGATCAAATTCAGCACGTTGAACCATGCGCCTGTCCTTGCCAGAGCGGCCCAAAGTCCATAGCCAGTCTGATGCCACAACAATGCGCAGGCTGCTGCGGCAATTGCGCCTGCGCATGGCCCTGCCAGGCTGATAGCGGAGCGGGCTTCCAGCGAGACGCCCAGCCCATTCCACTTCACATAAGCACCCAGACCAGGCAGGAACATGGGCATGTCCGCCGGCAAGCCACGCCGCTTGATGTCGATAAAGTGCCCCATCTCATGAATCAAAATCAACACCGCAAAGCCGATGCCGAACTTTGCGCCCCAGAGCGTCCAGTAAAAACCGAAAAAAGCCACAAAGCTGAAAAGTGATTTAAATTTCAACAGCGCCAGCAGGATCGGCCCAAGCGGTCCCAGCTTTTTAGCCCAGTTCGGCGTTGAGCCTGAAGCGGGATGGCTGGTTTGCGGCGAAGCACCGGCGCCCAGCTCGCGAACATGATTACGTATCCACTCAGCTTGCACCGACTGCGCTGGCAGAAGCGGCAGGCAAGCCAGCCATTTCTCGCGAGCTTCCTGGAGATCGCCATGCGCTTCCAGCGACCGTGCATGCGCCGCCAGTTGCTCCATCTGGTCGCCATGGACCAGCGTGCGACACTGCGGACACTCTAATGCGCCCGGAGGAATTTCCCGCGCACAGCGCGGACATTGTTTTTGCGCTACTTCAGAACTAAATGGGGACACGGATCAGCAATGGCCTCCTGGCTGCATCATCTCATACTGTGGCAGCCGAAGAGTTCTCATAGGGGCCTTCGATCTTGGCACGACGAGTTCCAGCCGTAATCTGCCATGCGATTCGTATGCCGACCACCAGAATGACAAGTCCGATAATTCCGTGCAAAGGGTCCTGCAGTCCCAGAAAAGGCGACGCAAGGCCAATCACCAGCAACTGCAGAATGGCGGCTCCAAAGCTAAGTTTCGGCTTGGGCTGCGCCTGGTCAGGCTGGTTATTCTCAGCATTGGTCGTGGGTTGTTGCTGTTGTGGTTGTACTGATTCAGTCTGGGATTTCGCTTTCAACTGGTAGGAGATTGCAATGGGCACGGCCGCTATTGAAACGGCTGCATAAGTCAGGATGACCGCGGCAATCTGATATCTTCTTCCGCCTATGCCCTTCGATCCAAGCATGATTGCTTTTCCCACCAACCAGCCTACCGCCAGTGAAACATAGCCAATGTAAATGCTTGTGAGTATTGTAAAAGCGGCGTAACCGGCCATTCCCACGATTGCCGCGCCTGCTCCAAAAAGCATTCCGCGCACATACCCAGCATGAGAGTCGGCTGGTTGACGGCGCTGCAGCTCCTGTACGCAGCCCTCGCATGCCATCCTGGTATTTACGCGGTAATAGCGCGCAGTCAGGGGCTGGTTGCAGGAGACACACCGATCTCCGCCGGATTTTCCTGAGTATTCGGCAGTAGTAAATTGTGGAGTCGTTTGCGCAGGATTTAGGTCAGACATTCGCCAGAAGATAGCACGGAAAAACATTTTTGCGGAAAGAAAACTACACGGTGAAATCTAAATGGATATCCACTCGCCTGACGTTGGCTATGCCCTTTAGTTACTCCAACTCCGCGCTGATCGTGTATTCGCCTGCCGTGCGGTCCCAGCTCACGTGCAGGATGTTTGGTTTGCAGCAGACCTGGCAGTCTTCCCCATATTCCTGGCGTGTTCCTGCCGAAGAATCGACGCTCGTTTCATTCCATTCGCCACATCCGGCGCATTGAAAGCCTGAAGTCATGATCGCTTATCAGATGTTAGCAGCAAAAACGAAGCGGCCAACCTATTAAGATCGGCCGCTGCATTGTTGGCCTACCACGGACCAAACATATGTCGATCAAGACCCGGTTCTCTTATGCGCTCGCTCCGGCAGTTGCACGGCTGGTGGCTTCCACTCGCATATTGGCCGCTTCGCTGGCTGCAGTTGCAGCGAAGTAACGCCTATACGATTGGAAGATCCCTGCCATGACTGGCAACACCGCCAAAGGTACCTGCCAGCCGATTTCCTGCGTGAGCGTCAGTGTCAGTCCGGCGATGCCGGCGCTCGCCACTAGATACGGGAACGAAAGCTGCAACATCTCAAGCCAAGTGCGAACCACGCTGACGGCTTCCGTCAAACCGATCACAATTGCCACCGGCACTGTGTTCACCAGCGCATACCCTGCCGCTGCGACCGCTAAACGCATTGAAGGAGAACCCACCACAGAGCTCACCGAAGGCGCTGCGTAGATCAACCGCGTTGCCGCCACAGCCAGCGTAATCGTGCTGCAATTAAATGCCGCTTGCACCAGATTGAATTTTTTGCCCTTGGGCACGCATTGGATGAATGTACTGATAAAGCCTACAGCGAGCGCTTCAGCAGTCTTCATTTCCGCCGCCGCCACAAGAATAAACGGCAAATTTACTGACATTGTTCCGGTCACTCCCGGAAGCTTGATCCTGAGTCTTGCTGCCACACATGCGACCAACAAGAACGCTAAAAACTTCGCTGTGGGCACTTGCTTAGCGTTGAGTACGGCATCCACCATGAGGAGGAGGCCCAAAATTACAATCAACGCCACGAACATTCGCGCTGAAATTGACTTCGGCATGATCAGTCTTCTCCGTCCTCGCCGTCACTTAACGCATTTACTGAATTGGCGCTCCAGACAATCGAATCGCCCCAGATGATGCTGTTTCCGGTCACGCCCGATTGTCCCCAGATAATTGAGTCGCCCCAGATGATGGAATCACTCAATACAGCGTTTCCGCCCCATACGATCGAGTTACCCCAGATGATCGAGCTTCCCCAGGTGATACTGTTGCCCCAGGTAATGGAGAGGCTGTTGTTGAGCGTGGCCTGTCCTGTCGCCGCATTGAAGTTGACCACTGGAGAAGGCGCGCCGCCATTGACCACGTCAGCGCTTTTCAATGACGAATACACGTCCAGATATCCAGCGCCGATCGTAAAAACGTCATATTGCGAAAAATAGCTCTTGCCCCATACATCATAGGCCCAGCTATTTCCCGGATAACCCTTCCATGCCGTCTTCATCATGCGGGCCTTGATGGTGTCCGGCGTAAGGGTCGGATCTTTCTGAAACATGAGCGCGGCTGCTCCGGCAACGATCGGTGTCGCCATGCTCGTCCCACTCAGCCGCGTGTATTTTCCGCTAAGGCCAGTCGTGCAGTTGTTGCCCAGCAAGCCAAGGATGCAGGTTGTAATCGGCTGAATATTCAGGCTGGCGAGCGATGTAACCAGTGTGCTATTGGGCGAAGCGAGTGAAATCACTCGGTTACCTGGCGCAACCAGGTCAGGCTTTACCACATGGTCCAGCAGGGTCGGCCCTTTTGAACTGTAACTCGCAATGGTGTCATCCAGACGGCCCGGCGTGCCATTTGTCTTGGTGGCTCCAACAGTGATCACGTTTGGATCATTGCCAGGAGCCTGGATCGTCGCATAGCCTTGCGTCCCATAGTCATTGTTGCGGCCTTCATTGCCCGCTGCCACTACCACCACAATGCCGGCTTTCCACGCCGCTTCAACGGCCTGGCACACTGGATCAAGAGCGTAAGACTCAAAAATACTGCGTCCCAGTGAGAGATTGATCACACGAATGTTGTATGTGCTTTTCAACTGTATGGCCCGCTGAATAGCGGCAATCACCTGGCTGTCAGTGCCTGCCCCGTTCGCATCGAGCACGCGCAGGTTGATGATATTGGCGTTCGGGGCAACACCGACATATTGCGTCGGATAGCCGCTCGCCGAATCATGTCCGTTGCCCGCGACGATTCCCGCTACGTGCGTTCCATGCCCGTATGCATCGTTGGTGCTTGTGTCGCCGGGAATAAAGCTTTCGCTATAGACAATGCGCGATCCCAGCCCTCCCGACTTTTGCAGATCATCGTGGTTGAAAACGCCGCTATCGATGATCGCTACGCCGATCCCGGTTCCGTCGAGTCCATATTGTTGGCGCGCAACATCACCCTCAACCGCTGGAATATCGTCATCGGAAGCGACTTTGTTCGGACGGTCCGGGCTGACATAGGCAACATCAGGATGCATCTCCAGCCATGCCAGCATTCTTACCGGTATTCGATAAGCCGCTCCGTTGATGTGATCAAACGAAAATCTTAGCTTGCCGCCCTGGGCCGCCATTTCAGAAGCGTGTGCCTTGGGCGTTTGCTTGAACTGAACAATCACGTTCACTGTGCCGTCAGAATTCAGCGGAAAATTGGCAAGGTCGGCTGCAAGTTTGCTGTGTGCATCTGGGCGTGAAGCTTTGGGTCCAGCTTGCGCACTTAACGTCACAGGAACCAATACGAGGATCGCTACCACCGCCAAAAGGAAAAACCGAAGCCAGCTTGATCTGTGCTCGGTTGCAAAATTGTTATTCTTGAATCTCATGTTGTCTTTGAACTCCGGAAGAAGTTTCTGGTTAAAGCGCTTACTTGTCTCCTGCTATGAACCCCATACAGCTGACGCCACGAATATCGAAGCGTGCTTGAGGCTGGTAAAGGCGAGGCTCAATCCAGCAACCGCTGCGATAGCGCCAAAAGTGAAAATCACGACTTTGTTTCTGAGAGACATAGGTTCGACCTCTGCCTTATCTATTGCACGCCATAAACCAAAGTCACTCTTTGTAAACTATTGATTACAAGATGGTTGCCGCAGTACATCTGTGCCACGTTGCGACATGGAGGGTGGCCCAGATTGCAGCCAAAGAGCACTTATACACGGCTAAAACATGTGTTATCAATGGGTTAAAGTGTATGCGACAACTGCGTCACATCTGGCGCGCTGGATTCTTGATCTCTTGTGCAGGGAAGAGAGTGTCTCAACTAAAAAGTTAAGTAGATTAGCTATTTCTAAGATTTAGAATGGGTTATAACGCAAGGCTTGCTCAATTTCGGCGGGGCTTGGGATGCTGGGAAGAGCCGCAATAAGCTTCCGGGTAAATGGCTGCTGCGGACTGAAAAAGATTGCTTGCGGGGTATCGCATTCCACGATCTTGCCGGCATTGATCAACGCAATCCGATGGCACAGTCCGTAAGCCGACACCAGATCATGGGAGATATAAAGCATGCTCATTCCCAGCTTGCGGTTTAGTTCGCCAAACAGGGCCAGGATTTCCGCCTGGGTCACCGCATCAAGCGCGCTGGTCGGTTCGTCGGCAATCAGCAGAGCCGGACGGTGCATGATGGCCATGCCAATTAAGACGCGTTGGGCCTGGCCCACGCTGATTTCCGAAGGGTAGCGTCGAAGGAACTCTTCCGTCGCTGGCAGCCCTACATCTCGCAACGCCTGGAAGACAGACTCTTCCATGTGGTCGCTGCCGCCCTGCCCGTGCAGCTTCCATGCCTCGTTCATTTGTGTGCCCAGCCGCAACGCTGGATTCAACGCCGACATGGGGCTTTGCGGCACAAAGGAAATCACTTTGCCTCGCAGTTTGCGCCACTCTTTTTCCTTCAATGCCAGTAATTCGTGGCCGTTCCACAGAATCGAACCACGCGCCTTGCCGCTTTTCAGATTGAGCAAACCAAGGATCGCCAGCGCCAAAGAACTCTTTCCGCAACCGCTATGTCCTACCAGCCCCAGGACTTCACCCGGACGCAATTCCAGACACAGATCATCCAGGACGGGTGGCTTGTCCTTATAGTTAATCGTCAGCCTGACAGAAAGAAGATCCATAAAAGATCCTAGTGCGCCAGCGCCAGCGTTTCCACGTTCCAGAAAGTCTGCGGGCGAAACACGCTGGGCTCGGCGTTTTTCACTGCCGGTGCAATTGCCACAAGCGCGTCTTTATTAATCAGATAAATAAAAGGTTCCTGTTCCCACGCAATCTGCTGGACGCGGTCCCAGTATTGCTTGCGCTTGTGCTCATCGCCGGACGCAGCCTGCGCTCGCATCAGCTTATCGATCTCCGCTTCCCATGCCGTTGCCGGCGATTTCTGGTTCGGGTTCCATTGATGATTGTCGGCCGAACTCAGCCACACGGCCATCTGCGAATTAGGATCGAGTTCCACGTTCTGGAAGCCCAGCAGGCAAGCTTCATAGTTGTAGGATTGCGTCATCCGCTCCAGCAGAGAGTTGAAATCCAGGGTGACCACGTTTACCTTGATCCCGATTTTCTTCAGGTCCTGCTGGATCATGGTGGCCATGCTTTCGCGCGCTCGATTGCCCGCGTTCGTGGCGATGGAAAATTCCACGGCGTTGCCGGCCTTGTCTTTCAACGTTTCTCCTTGCAGATGAAAGCCATCCTGTTGCAGCCTGTGCAACGCATCCGATGTGTCATACGCGTGCGGCTTAAGATCGCTGTTGAACCAGAACTTGTTGCTGGGCGAAATGATTCCAATAGCGGGCACCGCATGTCCGCGATAGACAATTCGCGCCAGATCATTGCGATTGATCGCTTCAGAGATGGCCCGTCGGAAGTTCGTCGAAGCAAACCATGCTTTCTTGTAGGCCGGCAGCGGCGCGCTCGGAACCTGATTAAACCAGAGCTGTTCCGTATCCGTGGAAGCACCGGCGTCCCGAACAGAAGCGTTATCGGCGGAAAGCTTTTCAAAAATTGCCGGCGAGACTGTATTAATCAACTGCACTTCGCCGCGTTTATAACGCATCGCTTCAATTTCAGGGTTCTGCTCAATATCCAGCCGGATTGAGTCGAGGTATGGAAGCTGCTTCCCTGCCGCATCTTTCTTCCAGTAATAAGGATTTCTCTTCAGCAACAGGTACGATCCGGCTTTGCGCTCTGCCACGTAGAACGGCCCCAGCGTGGCCATTTCCTTTTGTGGTGACTTTGCTGAAAGGATTGCCACCGTATCAAAAAGATTCACCAGGTTCGCCACGGGCGCCGGAAAATCAATGTCAATTTCTTTAGCGGAAATTACGTGCGTCGTTAGCTTGCCCTCAGCCGAGCGGAACGCATCGCCCGTGCTGGAGTGCAAAGCCGGGTCCATCAATTGCTGCATGGTGTACGCGACATCTTCGGCAGAGAAAGGAGTGCCGTCAGAATACTTCAATCCTTCACGCAGCTTGAACCGGATGCGCTTGCCGCCTTCTGAAGCTTTCCATGAAGTCGCCAGGTCGGGCTCAGCTTTCAGGGTGAGCCGATTCACGCGCACAAGCACGCCTCCGGTCAGGTACCGGATGGTTTCGGACGCCTCGTCTTCCACCAACAATGGATTAAATGTCTTGGGCTCAGAGCGTAGGCAGAAACGCAGCTCTCCCCCGCTTTGGGCAAGCACGGAAACTGCGCCCAGCCACAAGAGGGCAGAGACTAAATAGCGTCGTATCAAGTGCGTATCTCCTGTTTATTCAGCAATACCTGGAACGAACTGATTACCAATATAAGTACCGCAAGCGGCAGCAACCGCCAAGGTTCCGGACGTACCATGACCGAATCCTGAAGTTCCCGCAGCAGGCTGCCAAGGGACGGCAAAGGTTCAGCCACGCCCAGCCCCAGTGCACCTAGATTGGCTTCAGCAATGATGAAAACAGGAATCGAAATCCAGAATTGAGCCAGCAGCGCGCCGCGCAGATTGGGCATAAGATGCAGCCGGACCAGCTTTAATCCAGAAAAGCCTGAAGCGCGCGCCATCCATACAAATTCCGATTTCATCAGGTCTTTGGCGCCGGCGCATATCACGCGCGCTGAAGCCGCCCATCCCAGAAGCCCCAGCAAAGCAAAAGTCACGGTGACAGACGCTTCCGGTGAAACATTCAAAGGCAGGACGGCCCGGACCGTGATGAGAAGAAATAGCCAGGGCACGGAGAGAAATAGATCGATCAGCAGTTTGCAGCACCGTTCTGTCCATCCGCCAAAGTATCCCGCTATTCCGCCGACTAGCCCGGCAAGCACCGTTGTGAAAAGCGCCGCCAACGGCGCAAGCGTTAAAGAAACCCGCATTCCGTAAAGCAAGCGGGCCCAGCGGTCGCGTCCCAGCTCGTCCGTGCCCAGGAGATGATGCGTAGATGGAGCCGCCTGCGGTGTCTCGCGAAATTGCTGTTCATATCCAGCCGGAGCCAGGTAATGTGCGCCTAGAACAGTCAACGCTGTAAGAACTAGTACCCCGATGGCTGCCACACGTATGGTCTTCATGCGGCGCTCCGCCTAAAGCCTCGTTGGGCCGCATCTGAAATCAACGTGGCGCAGACGGTAACAAACGTAACCACCATGGTCAGGTTTACCAGCAATGGCAAATCGCGGGCCTGAGCTGCTTGCCACGCCAGCTGACCAATACCGGCAACGTCACTCACAACTTCAATGGGCAGCAGAACGCCAATCCCAATACTGATGGAAACGCCTACCAGCGCAATGATCTGCGGAAATGCAATCGGAGCAACGTGCCATGCCAGGACCCGCCATGGACCTGCGCCCTTTGCTCTCGCCGTAATCACGTGAGGCATTTCACTGCTCTGCTGCAGCAGATTTTGCGTGTAGCGATAAATCTTTGGGAACACCAGCAGCGCAGCCGCGAAGGCAGGAGGCCAGCGTAACAACAGGAAGACCAGCGCCAGCGCAGCCGCTGGGGTGGAAATAAAAGTTCCACTCAATCCATTGGCAAGAAAATTCAGCGCTGGGATGTCCCATGTTTGTGTGCCGATTGCCAAAGCCAGCCCCAGCAGCCAACCGACTGCGAGCGCGAATGCCAGATTCATCAATGTGGTTGGCAAACGCTCGCGCAGAAGTTCTTTCACAGGCTGATTCAGTGACCGTGAAGTTCCCAGATCGCCACCAAGGAGCGACGCAATGTACTGCGCATAAAAATGAGGAATATCTGAATCCGCGAGATGTGCGCGCCGGATTGCCTGAATGCTTTGTGCCGAGAGGCCAGAATTGAGTTCCTGGTCGTCAGAGGAAAATCCGGGTGCAATGCGCATGAGCATGGCGCCCGCAAAACCCGCCATGAGCATGACAGCCAAGAGCCGTAAGACGGCCCCAATCCAGAAGCGCAGCATCTTATCCAGCCACCGCGTCACGGATGGCAGGAGGCCGCTTTCCGTCTGTAAGAGCAGCAAATACTTTCAGAATCTTGTGGTGCTCCTGCTTTTGTATATACATGCGCCGGTCCGCTTCCGCCAGTAGTTTCTCGGCATCCACTCCGTCTTCCGGATAGATGGCGCAGCCGACGCTCAATGACAGCCATTCCACGCCACAAACTTCGCGGCCGGCATTGCCGGCCAGTTCACTCAGGCAGATGCCGCGCGCCTCCGCTGCTGACGCGCTCAGCCCAGGAGCGACAATCACGAACTCATCGCCTCCCATACGCGCAACGTAGTCATATTCACGGCAGGAGCCTTGCAAGGTTTCAGAAAAATGCCGCAGAATTCTGTTCCCTTCAAGATGGCCAAAGCGATCATTGATCTTCTTGAAACCGTCCAGGTCACAAACCATTACGGTCAAAGAAGTATCAAGACGCTTACAGCGGGCCAGTTCGCGATCAAGGTGGATAAACAACGAGCGGGCATTCGGCAATTCAGTGAGGTAGTCGGTTGTGGCCGAACTTTCGGCTTCCTGGAAGGCAAGCGCATTCTCAACAGAAAGCGCAACTTTTGAGCTGATCGCCAACAGGATGCGCAGGTGATCGGAAGTATATGCATCCGCGTCAGAGTGATAGAGCGTTAACACTCCCACTACGCCCTGCAAGCCTTCGAGCGGTATTGAAATGGCTGAGCGTAAAGGACTGAACCGGTTCGGATCGTGTAAATAGCCATGTTCCAGCGCCGGATTGCCGTTCAGCATCGGTTTGCGATTTTGCGCAACCCACCCTGACAGGCCTTCTCCCAATGGGATTCGTAACGCTGCAAACAAACGGAAGTTGTCTCCATTGACATACTCCGGAAGCAACTCGTTTCCGCGAACAATGTAGGTTGCAATGGCGTCATAAGGCACAAGGCGCTTGAGCCGTCCGCTCAGCACAGAAAGAGTTTCACTCAGGCTGAGCGAATTGCCCAGGTCCTGCGTAAGTTCAAAGAGCGCCTGCGCTTCCTGGCGCGCCGCGGCAATCGACGACAGGAAAGCGGTCTGGTTGCCTGTGTCATTGGCCTTGTCGATGGCGAACCCGTTGGCTGGGGCCTTACCGCGCTCCACTTTAAGATCGGTTGAGAGTTTCTGGCGGTCTGGCAGTTGTGACTGCGAATGGACAATCGCTTCCAGCTCTTTGTAGCTGGCCTTCAGCAGATTTATGATTCGTGGATCAAATGCCTTCCCTGCCTGATCGGCCAACCACTGCATAGCGTCGTCCAGGGGCAGCGCTTTGCGATATTGGCGATCTGTGGCCAGCGCATCCAGACAATCGACTGCGGAAAGAATTCTGGCGCCTATGGGAATTTCTTCTCCCTTCAGCCCGTCCGGATAGCCGGTTCCGTCCCAACGCTCATGGTGCGCGCGCACAATTGGAACCACGGGATATGGGAAGTGAACGCGCTCCAGTATTTCCGCGCCGACGACCGGATGGATCTTCATTTTTTCAAATTCTTCAGGAGTAAGCCTGCCCGGCTTGGAAATAATGTGCTCAGGCACAGCCAGTTTGCCAATGTCATGCAGCAAGGCGGCGGCGCGTAACGCTTCAACTTCGTCTGCGGAAAGGTGCAGCCTCTTCGCCATCTCGACTGCGTAAACGCGGACGCGTTCCAGATGGTCATGCGTGGTCTGGTCTTTGGCTTCAATAGCTAGCGCCAGAGCTTCAATAGTCCGCATGTGCAGCGCCGCCATCTCTGACACATGGTTTTTCTCGTTTTCAAGCTTGCCGAGATAAAGACGGTAAGAGCGATAGATCACAAACATTGCCGGCAAGGCCAGTAATGTCGGTTGCCAGCCTACTTTTTGTGTGAGCCATCCAAACATCGCCGCCAGCGCGCCGCCCGCAAGATAATACGGCAGTGACCAAAAATAGCAGTCAGTCCAGATCTTTTGCAGCCGCTTATTTTCCGTCAGGGCAATGATGGTTGCCACCGGAAGCGTATTGAAAAGGAAATAGACCGCGGCTGAGAGCATCAGCAGAAATGCGGCATTTGGATGAAGACGCGTTGACCACGGCCCATGATAAGTAAAATATGCGGCCGCTATGGCCACCGCTGCGCTGGAAACGTTAAACAGTACTTGTTCAATCCGGGGCCAGCGCCGCTTGGTAAAAAGGCATTGCGCCAGAATCGCGGCACACCCCAGGATTAAGGTCTCAGTAAAGGTGAGCTGGGCAATACCCAGCAGAATAAAAAGGAAGTTGACTGAGATCGTTCCGGTAATTTCCGGAAGTTCCACTTTCAGTCTGGATGCAAGCAGAGCGGTCAAAAGATAGGCGATAAACTTAGGCAGATCGTCGATCTTCCACGCAACTCCGCCATAGACTACCGTAGCCAGTCCTGCCAGGCAGATTGCATAAAGAAAGATTCGCGCTTGCTTCGACATGCCTTTTCCGTCTCCGTCCTATGGCTATGTAGGCAATTGCTTGGCCAATAAACCACGAACGGTGTTTCCTCTTGTTAAGTCAATGCTTTAGCGTTTTGCCGTCTGAGGCGGACTCGGCTGTATGCCTTACGTCTTTGCGACAGTCTTGTCGCAGCCCCCGGAGTCAACGGCGCACTAAAGTGTCACAGCAAGCCTTCCAGAACGGGCCTGTGATACGCGCAGTTTAGCCTGATATACCCGGAAAGAGCATCGGATAAAGCTGAAGTTGAGGAACTTAAGTAATCATGGCCTCCACTTCTTCAATTGCGGGTGTGACGAACTTGTCTCATCATTGGCGATAACAAGTGACAAATGCGCGCTATCCGCCCATGTTGCGCGTATATAAAGGAGAAGATTCTGTCGACCGCGGTTAAAAACGCGTGTGAGTTGACCAGTCAGATTGTTCGCAGTGACGCTTTAAAGCGCGTGATGCGACTGGTTGAGCAGGTTGCATGTCATCCGGCTGCGGTGTTGATCGTGGGCGAGACTGGCACTGGCAAGGAAATGATTGCCCGTTCCATCCACAGTCACTCGCTTCGCTGCAACAAAGCCTGGGTGGACGTAAACTGCGCCGCCATCCCTGAGCATCTGGTTGAAAGCGAACTCTTTGGATATGAAAAAGGCGCTTTTAGCGGCGCTGACGCGCAGAAAATCGGCTATTTTGAAATGGCCGATGGCGGCACTCTTTTCCTGGATGAAATCGGAGACCTCGATCCCAAAGTCCAGGTCAAGCTGCTGCGCGTATTGGATGGCGTGCCTTATTACCGCCTGGGTGGAAACAAGAAAGTCAGCGTGAATGTGCGCGTGGTGGCGGCTACCAACCAAAATCTGGAAGAATTGGTCCGCGCCGGGCGTTTTCGCAATGATTTATATCATCGCCTAGCCGAATTTAAGCTGGAAATACCGCCGCTACGTGAACGGCCGGAAGACCTGTTGGCGATCGCCGAGCAGATACTCCACCAGCATTATCCGAATTCACGTTTTTCAAGCGACGCCATCACGGCGCTGCTCACGCACGAGTGGCCGGGTAATGTGCGCGAACTGCGCAATGCCATTTTCCGTGCGATCATGCTGGCCAAGAATGCTCCGGTGGAAATCACCAGCGTGGATCTGAAGCTGCATCATGACACAACCCCCGGCCAAGGTAAGAACCCCTTGAATCGTGATCTTGACCAGGTGGAGCGGCAGATTGTGTTTGACATGTTAGACCGTTGCGGCGGCAACCAGGGCAAAGCGGCTGAAGCTCTGGGAATTTCGCGTCGCACTCTGCTTCGCAAGCTGAAAGCATATCGTGAAAATGAAAGTGAAGCCGCTGTGGGCACCTTGTGCGCGGAGCAGCAACGTTATTATCGCAAGCAGACCAGTGCTCCCGTTGAGTTGAAGCACGGCGAAGAATCAATGGAAGCCACCTTATTGAACATCAGCCTTGGTGGCGCCGGAGTTTCCCTGCATAAGATCCTGGGACAGGGCGAACCTGTGACGATTCGTTTTACCGTGCCTGAAAGCGATGTACGAGCTGAACTGCATGGGCGCATTGCATGGGCGAATAAAGAAGGGCACCACGGGATTCAGTTTGGAGAGATGCCAGCCGAGATTCGCAGTCAACTCCAGCGCTGGTTCCAATCGGAAATGAAGAAGGACGGCTGGCGCGACGAATTGGTCGGCTGATCGTCCTCACACATTCTTTCAGAATTGTGAGAAGTCCGGTTTGCGCCGCTGCATGAAAGCCATCATCGCTTCCCTTGCCTCCGGACCTTGTAAGAGAGCGGCGAACCGTTCTGTCTCCTTCGCCATCGCATCGGCAATCGTGTTAACGGATCCACGCTTCAACAAAGCTTTGGTGATGCGCAACGCTGACGGCGGCTTTTCCGCAAGTTGCCGTGCTTTGGCCATCGCCGTGTTGAAGAGTTCATTGCCGGCGACTATGGTATTCACAATTCCACCGTCTCGTGCTGTGTCCGCTGTGAATGGCTCGCCAAAGTACAGAAGTTCCGCGGCCCTGCGATGTCCCATCAGCGCCGGCAGAAGTATGCTGGAACCAGCTTCCGGACACAGTCCCAGATTGACAAAAGGAAGCTGAAAACGCGCGTCCGAAGCGGCATAAACAAGGTCGCAATGCAACAACATGGTGGAGCCGATTCCGACCGCTACTCCTCCCACAGCCGCAATCACTGGTTTCTGCGCAGCTATCAATGTTTGCAGGAAAAGAATCGCTGGACTCGTCTCTCCCGGTTTTGCGTTGGCAAAATCCACCAAGTCATTTCCAGCGGTGAAGCAGACCTCTGTTCCCGTGATCAGGACCACACGAACGTTTGGGTCAGCGTCAGCCTGCTTGAGCGCTTCGATCATCCCCAGGTACATGCCTCGGGTCAAGGCGTTCTTCTTCTCTGGCCGATCAAGGCGCAACGTGAGTATCCGGTCTTCAATTGAGACAACAATATGTTCCGCCATTCCAAGCTCCTTGGCGTCAGATTTACTTGCTATTCATGAATGGTGACAGGATACGCCAAGAGTGGCGATTCGCGCTTTGAGGGATCATACCGAAAAGAAAATTGCAGGCTGCGACCGAACATTCCTGATTCGTCGTGACTATCTCAGCCGCGAAAAACAGGTTTTCGGTTGCAGCCTGCATTCATTATTTGAGCGACGGCTATCGCTCAAAACCATTACTCTGTGCGCAAAGCCAGCATTGGCTCAGTATTCGCGGCTCTGCGGGCCGGAATCACGGCGGCGATAAACGCCGCAGCCGCCAGAACAACCGTGGTAATCACCAATACAAATGGATCATGCGGCTTGACTCCGTAGAGTTGGCTAGCCATCACTCGGCCACCAAAAATGGTGACTGGGATGCCGATGGCCAAACCGATGCCGACCTGAGCAAATGCGCCGCGCAAGACCATTCCCAACATATTCAGGCGATCTGCGCCCAGAGCCATGCGAATGCCGATCTCGCTCGTCCGCCGCTCCACTGTGTACGACGTAACGCCATAAAGGCCGATGGAGGCCAGAATCAACGCCAATATTCCGAAGAATGACGTCAGCTTGGCAATCATTGCCTGTTGCATGAAGTTTGCTTTTACCTGAAGACCAAAGCTTTGAAAATCGATCACTGCCAGATCAGGGTTTACCTGCGATAGCACTCGGCGGATATGCGTCTCAAGTCCAGACACTTCTCCATGAGTTTGTATTTCAATTGCATTCAGGTAGCGCGAGCGGTCTTCAAACTGCTGGTAACGCGGATCAGGATTATGGGCGCTCTGGCCTTCAGCCAGGAAATACATCGCTCGCATCTTGCTGGTTGCTCCCCAGTAATTCGTGTCCTCGGTCACTCCCACAATCTCAAATGCGCCCGGATGTTTCAGGTCGTCACTGAAATGCTTTCCAATGGCCTGGCCATCCTTGAAATACTTTTTCTCAAAGAAGCGATTCACCAGCGCCACGGCACGCGTCGTCGGCGTGTCCTGCTCATTGATGGCCCGACCTTCAACGATCTTCGTGCCAATTGTGTCGAAATAGCCAGGGCTCACGCGCAGCCATGATGCGCCATGGTCAGGTGTTCCAGGCGCCGGCGGCGGGTCTCCTTCGATGTATACGCCCTCGCCCCAATTGTCGCCTTCCATTGGGCTATAAAGGGAAAAGCTGACTTGCTGGACTCCAGGGATGGCAGCGATATTTTCTTTGAGCTGCCGGTAGAGTGGCTCCAATCTGTCCGTCTTGTATCCGGCCATCTGCGGATCAATATGTAAGATGTATCGATTGCTGGTATCAAAGCCGAAGTTGCGATGTTGCATATTATTCAAGCTTCGGGTCAGCAAGCCAGCGACGCATAACAGAACGAGTGACAGCGCGGCCTGCACTATCACAAGCGATTTTTGCCCTAACGTCCCTCGGCGCCCTGTGGAGCGTCCGGCGCCGCGCAAAGCTTCAGCGGGATTCGTGCTGGCGGTCATCCATGCAGGCGCAATTCCAAACAGGACGCCGGTTAAAATTGAAGTTGCGAATGCAAATGCTAGGACTGGCAGAGACGGCGTAGCCTCGATGGGCACGTAATCATTTCCAAAAGCCAACCGCAAGATCATCTTTGATCCGGCAAAGGCAATTGCAATTCCCGCTGACCCGCCCATCATTGCAAGCACAACGCTTTCCGTGAGTGCCTGCCGTACCAGAGTGGCGCGTGAAGCGCCCAGGGCGGAACGTACCGTGATCTGCTGCTTGCGCGCCGTCGCGCGAACAAGCATTAGGTTGGCCAGATTGGCGCACGCAATCAACAAGACGAAAGCTGAAATCCACATCAGCAGGTGCAGCCCGTCCTGGTATTCGTCGCGCATCCTCTGCACGCCGCCTCCGCCGGGAGAAAAATGCAGCGTCTGCTTGGCAACCAGAGGTTTGGAGCGATCTTCAACCTTGCTTTCCGGACTCAACAAGAACTGACGCAGCTCTACCTGCATTTGCGCTTCCATGGCTTTTTTGTCCGCGCCCGGGTTGATGCGTCCAATCAGGTCCAGCCAGTCCAATGCCGCATCATTCAGCACACCCACAGCCGGTTCAATCACCGGCTCGGCATTTAGCGGAAGCCAGAACGAAGGTGGATTGCTCTGCACTCTATCGCCAAAGAAACCGGGAGGCGCGATACCGACGACCGTAACCGGCTGTGAGTTCATCACAAATCCCGTTCCGATAATGGACCGATCGCCCCCGAACTTTTCCTGCCAGGTGCGAAAGCTCATTACCGCCGCCATGGGCGCTCCCTTGGTGTCGTCTTGAGGAGAAAGCATCCGGCCGGCATAGGCGGGAATTCCAAACGTTGAAAAATAATTTCCGGAAACAAACTCGGCCCGATATGACTCAGAAGGCTTGTTGTTGCCGCTCCAGCGGACTCCCATCAGGCTGTTTCCAGCCTGCATGGCGGCTAGTTCTTCGAATCCCGGGGTGTGCTCCTTAAACTGCTTGTACTGCTCAAACGAGAAGAGAGACCAGTTGTCCTGTAATCCGCCATTGATACAGCAGTTTTCTTCATTGCCCACACGCACAAGTTCTCCCGGTTTGGAAACCGGCAATGATTTGAGCAGCACAGCATGCACCAGCGTAAAGATCGCGGTCGTGGCTCCAATGCCCAGTGACAAAGTCAGGACCGCTGTCGCGGTAAATCCTGGCGCTTTTCTGAACTGCCGCAAGGCGTAACGAATTTCTTCAAAAATCTGCATTCAATTTTCCCTTGGCTTAAATCTTGCGCATTTGGATTGGCTTACTGAAAAAGTGTTGCGAAACCTGAGAAGATTTTTCATCAATAAATGGTCCATCGCACCCTTTGGAAGATATATACGGGCGCTGGAGAAAAAGGTTTCTAACTTTCTTTGTACATTTGGGATGAATTTGTCTTAATCCGAGCTGATCAAGGGCGTGAGTAAAGATTCACGGAGCTTCAATTGCTGGTTAGGGATGCAATATCGCGGATGCAATATCAAGGTCGAATGCGGGGATTTTTTTGAATTTACGTGCCAGCAGATTGATCGGAGGAACGTCTCAATATCCCCCTCGATTGAGCAGACACCGTGTGACTACGCTCACTCGAATAGGGCCCAAACAGATATGGTAAACTGCTAAGGAATCATTACATTCTGCCCCCTCGTTCAACGGCAGGACAGCTGACTCTGGATCAGCATATCGGGGTTCGAATCCCTGGGGGGCAGCCAATTAACTTCTTCTGCTTCTGTCTCTTGCACGGCTTCTAAAATCTCTTCCTCCAATTCCCTACTCTGCGTTTGCGTCCTGTTTGCGTCTGTTGCCGCCACTTTTTAGGAGTACTGTCCAGCGTGTCGATCCAAGCCACGTTTTCGCCTGGAAATCATCAGGAAAATCAAATGTTCTTCGCGCTAACGGCAGAAGCCGCCAGAAGCGGCGGAATTCGCACACTAGGCACATTACTCCCTGGTTGTGTGCTGTCCGGCAAATCGGCATCCCAGATTTTTTAGTGGGAATACCAAATGATCCCCAACCATGCATTCCTTCGTTAAGCCAATATTTCAACAACTTAGCAGTAGTCACGGGCCATCTTCTGGTAAAAATAGCCCCAGTTCAAATCTTTCTTTTTTTAATGTATTTCCAAGGTTCTATTAATATTCTGGTGTAAATTTAGGGCATCCAGAATTTCGCTTCAGCTGGATACGTGAAAGATCAGGCACAGATGTTTTTGCTGGCACATAGGTGGTTACGCGGGTTGGTTCTCGGATGCATGGTTTTTCTTGCCGCAACCGCCGCATGCTCGTGTGATTCGTATGACCCGGATCCGTACGATGATATCCCGCCTGTCGTAACTGTTGATTTCAACTATGTGGTTCCAAGCCGGGTAAACATCCGGCGTCCCCAGAGTCAGAACAAGCGTCCGATCAGAATCGATTCAGGAAACAAATCGCAAAATCCGTCATTCGCAGAGGTGGGCGGACTGTACGAGTCGCTTGTTGCATCTCCTCTTCTTCATGGCTCGCCTCAATGGGCCACTCCTCTTAGACGCTAAGAGACTCCTCCAGGACTCTGACGTGATTAGCCTCAGTTTCGCGGATTGCGGCGCATAAAAATCGCGACAGCAAACGCTCCAAACCAATTTTATTTTTTGCCATGAAGGTCCGGAGACACGTTCGGGCTGGAATGTTCGTTACACAAATGAGCGTTTGAGATTTGCGAACTGAAATTAGGATTCACGTCTTTTTGATCTCTATACCGTTCCATGAAGGACGGTAAGAGCGCCGGAATCGGGCTTCCGGCAAAGAGTCGGGCACCGGCACTGGTAGTTGGATGGGCACCGCGCATCAGCCAAAATACCAGGTTCGGTGTCCGACTTTTATATTGAAAATTTGGATATCGTATGGAAATTCTTCGGAACACCCGGGCTCTCGTCAGAATTCGCTGAAATTGACTCGGCTGTTGGCGGATTCCGGCGCCACTTCGCGGCGGGATGTGCGCCAGGCTCATCGAAAGTTGCTGCATCGATCGAATTCGCGAGGGAAGGATGTCGGGTTACTGCACAGCTCAAAAGAACCGAATACTCACGATCGGACGCTCAAGCACGGACATCTCAAAGACAAAGCGATCAAAGGACGGTAGTTGCTGTATTGCTTTGAGCGAAGCACAGGATGCAGCAGTCTCATGGAGCCCGCGGAGCGCCAGGAAAAGAGGAGTTGGATAAAACCCGCGAAGACACTCTCAGATGTTATCCAACTCCAAAATTGCAGTATTCATTCGTCGACTAGTTTTTAGGAGCAAGATCCCGGCCGCGCGACCGGAGATCTTGTTAATGCCTGGTTCGTGTTTCACCTCCGTTGGAAAGGCAGCTGGGCGAACTCCACTTCGCCCGGCTGCCCGGCTTCAGGCATCTCACTACCGTCGATAGTTCAATGCCTGATTTTTAAATCTCGCGGGGTGAGCTGTGGCTCCGCTTTCTAACACGCCGCCATACAGGCCATGGAACGCGGAATTCTCACAGGTCTTTAGAAGCGGTCTCGCCAATCAGTCATAGCCCTGGCGACATGAGTTGCCGCGGCTACGGTCATTGGTGAGACGGCTTCTAAAAATCAGGGTGCAGGTTCGCACCCCGCTTTTATTTCATTCGACTATCGGCCTGGGATTGCAACAAACCTCCCACGCCGGTAGCGACAAAACTTTTGGGATCTTTGGTTGGTCCGGGTTGCCGGGGAGGATCGCTCCCCGGCAATCGGAGTTAGAAGGTCATTACTGGGCGCCGATCGACACAGTGAACTGGTTGTTCGCTGTGTTTGGATCGCTTCCATTAACCTGGCTGGCTGAACCGGTTGTGGTGTATGCGTTGGCCGGTTCGGCGTTCGACGGTGTTGCCTGGACCGTTACCGTCGCGGCGCCGCCGCCGTTGATGGCACCGAGGCTGCAGCTCACGACGTTGCCGGAGATGCTGCAGGTACCCTGCGTGCTGCTTACCGAGGTCTGTGTCAGGCTGGCTCCGCTGGGAGCAGTCGTCACAGCTTGGAAGTTCACGCAACCGGCGTTGACGCTGCCCGTGCCGTTCTTGATCTGCCAAGTGAAGGTTACCGGGCTTCCGTGAACCGGGTTGCCGTTGTTGGAAGCGCCGCCCACCTGGATGTCAGCGGCCGACGCATTGCAAGTCGACGCGGCAACTGTGGTGGTCGAAGTAAACGAGTTGTTGGTCAGGTTCTGGTCAGAGACAAGACCGTTCGCCGGATCCGTTACGTTTACTGTCGAGGCGTTGGTGAAGCTACCGCTCTGGCCTGAAGGCAGCAGCACGGTCACGGTTACAGTAGCGTTACCTGCGACTGGCATTGCTCCCAGAGCGCAGTTGAACGTGGTCAGAGTTGGCGTGCCTGTGCAAACGCCCTGCGAGGTGGTGAAGGACACCAGCCCTGCCGGGAGGTTATCGCTGAATCCAACCGCCGGCGCTACCGCTGGGCCAGCATTGTGGATGCTGATCGTGTAGGTCACCTGCGAACCGGCATTCACGTTCGCCGGAGAGGTTTCCGACGCGCTCACGTCCGCATTCGTCGCGCAGGGGTTCGGTACCGCGACGGACAGTGCCGACGTGCCGCTGGTGCCGACAGCGTTGGTTGCCGACACTGCGAATTGATAGCTCGCCGTGGGTGAGCAAGCCAGACCAGTCACTGATCCGCCGGTGCCGGCGCCAAGGAACACAACCGGAGAACCGACCTGTACCGCGGGGGATCCCGTGAATACAGTGACCGTTGAGCTGGTCACAGCAGAATGGCCATTGCTGGGCTCTGTCCACGCAACTGCAATGGTGGAACCGTCGCCTGCAGACACGCCGACCACGTTCGTCGGTGTAGCTGGGGCTGTTGTAGCAAACGGAGTCACGATTGGGCTCAGGGGTGAGAACGAGCTGCAACCGGAGGCATTGCAAGCGTCAATCTCAAACTGATAGCCGGTGCCGACAGTCAATCCGCTGATTACGGCCGAGGTCGCCGGAGCCGTAACCGGAACACTAGTACCGGTATCCGTCGCCGGTCCGCCGGTCGGGGAAGCCAGGAATATCTCGATGTTGTAAGTGGTCGTGGGCTGTCCGTTCACGATCGGAGTCCACGCGAGTGTCGCCTGGCCTTGGTTCGGGCCAGCCGTGGCTGAGGAAATGGCGGGAGTAGCCGGCGGTCCAGGAGCCACAGGAGCTGGCGTAATTTTCCAGATCCGGCCGGTGCCGTTGATGCCGCCCTGCGTCTCGTCATCACCTGCGTAGACCGTCGCATTAGCCGGATCCAGAGGATCGGCTGTAACTCCGGTCAGGAACGAGAACGATCCGCCATAGTTCAGGTTGGCAGTCATTTGGGTTGCGCTGAGGATGTTCGTTACCCTGGTCAGGTTCGGGAATGACGCGACGTACACCGAGTTGCCGGGGAAATTCGGGTATTGGGCGTCGGTGGCCAGTCCACCCTGCGGCGCGCCTGCCGCGCTTGCCAGGATCTCGTCCGGGATCGTGTCTCCGCCTACCAATGGCTTGCCGCAGGCGGTGTTGCCGTTGACCGGCGTCAAGCAGTTAACGGCATGGAACTTCACCCAGGGAGCGATGTTGTCCGCGCCGATCAGCGTGTCGCCAATCCAGCCCAGACCGAAAGTGTGGCCGGTGCCAAACAGTTCGTCATGGGCAAGGATCGGAATCTGGATCTTCGCATTCGGGTCTTGCCCGCTGCTTCCCGCGCCCGGGCAATCCGTGTCGGGGTTGAAATTGGCCGCGTTGATGAAGCGAAGAATCGAGCCACTCCGGATCTGGCCGGTATAGAGGTTCCCATCCGGTCCCATCGCCGCGGCGTCGGGAATTTGCGGAACCAGGGATCCAGTATGCGGGTCTGTCAACTGAGGACAGCCGCCGAACGCGTTCCTGTTGGTCTGCGTTCCAATCATGCTGGTAATGTTAATCAGATCGACCATGCCCTGGCCGTTATCGCCGTCCGGGTGGTAGATGATGCGCGCGATGCCTGCGCCCACACGACTATTGTTGGATATGTACATGAAGTTGTTCTTCGCGTCCAGCGTGACCTGGCCGGGTGCGATTGCCAGTTTTTGAATGCTGATCACGCACGCCAGCGCGTTCACGTTCCATGCGCCAAAGCCGCCCACTGGGGTCGACAGATTGGCATCAAGTTCAGGGTCGATTCGGCACAGTCCGTTAATGGCATCGCCGTACCACAGGTGACGTACCGGCAAGCACTGCCCAAAAGTTGGGCTGGGAAGGTTCACCTTGCCAAAATTGGGGTTCGGAGTGACGCCGTCAGCGAGGAACAGGTTGTTGTCGACCAGCAACTGATCTTCGCAAAAAAGCGTTCCAAACTGTGGGTTCACGGTGGTGCCGTCAGCAAGCAACTGCCTCGTGTCACTTGGGTTCCTGGCATGGCTGTGCGCCGTGCCGTTCACGATAACGCCCGAGGTCGGCAGGGTGAGACCGCCGGGCCCGGTCGCGGTCACCTGTTGGACACCGGCCCACAACGTGGTGGTAGTTTGCATATCTTGAAATGTCTGCGCATTCGCTGTACTTGCGGCGAACGCAAGGATGAGAAGACAGCCCAGCATCGCGGCGATCGTTCCAATCGCTTTGCGAACTCGAAGCTGTAGAAATCTTGGCTGATTCGGGGTTTTCACTGGTTTTCTCTTTCCCGTTCCCGGAAGCTCATGGCTTCTGAAACGATTGTTGTTGAGTTAGCACTTGCAGCTCTCTCTAAGTGGCGTTGGTCGCGCCTTTTCTTTAGGCGCAGGCCATGAACGCATCACTGCGATTGCACGCAGCGGTGCGCCGTCGGTAACCAGGAAAGGAAAGATCAGTCAGGCCGAGATACGAGCCTGAAGCGGGCCATAACTGCCTAAGCCTTTTCGGTTGCTGGGCACCTCAACCGGCTCGTGGAAAGACAACTCCACTAGCCAGTCTTGCCGTACAGCTACCAACCAGCGGCATCAGCCCGATGATTTCGTCGATTTTGGCAGCAAAGATAGATTTGCTCTTCCTGGATGCGCTGCCCGCAAATGACATGCCTCTCAGGAAGTGGTTATAAGCGCCTTGCACCTTCGTGCGTACATAGCGTTATAACGCATGCCTACTATGGAAACCGATGCTTAAAGCAGCATTAAAAAGAGATTAAAAATTTTAATGTGGCCAATGTCCGGCTGGACAAGGGTTGGGTAGCCATTTTCCCGATTGGAGCGAGAAGCGGAGAGATTTTTGCGGCGAGACACGGGTGTTGTAACGGGCTTAAGCCCGAGCCGGCAACTCCCAGGTCGATGCGTTCGCGCTGCTCCGATAGAAAAAGCTCGTTGCTAATTGTGCGCGACCGTTTTTTGCGCCGCCCCAATTTGTGCAGCGCTGACGGGCTCTCCACCGGCCCGCGAGAAATATCGCTCGTTGTAGCGCGCTTGCACTGACGCTAACGGTTTCATAAGCGCCGCCATGTTCTGCTGGTAGATCTTCGTCGAAATCTCCGCTGTAACATCCTCCAGCGGAATCATTCTCCGGCTTTCCAGCTTGTAAATCACATAGGCGGTTGGGAACTCCCGCACGCTCGTGATCTCGCCTGGCTTAAGTGCAAATAATTCGGCCTCTGTCTTTTGCTCCATATTTCCACGCCGGATGGGTTGCAAGGAGCTGAGGGGAGGAGTCTTGATGCCGCGGGCTTCATAATCCGCGTAAGGACTTTGGAGGCCGAGGGTCTGGTAGGCCTCTTTCTGGAGTTTTTCCATGTCCTCGCCTTTGACCGCCCGCTCATGGAGTTGCTCAGCCAGCCGCTTCGCTTTGGCCTCGAAAACGTCGTCGCTCACAGTCTTGGGTCTTTGCCGCGGAACTGAAATATGCGTAAGCGTCAATTCCTCAAAACCCGCAAGATTCTTCTGGTAATACGCCTCGATTTCCTCTTTGGGAATGTCCCTGGCCATCTCATCTTGTTTCAGGCGGTACAAGTCGCCCAGAGCGCGCTGCCGGACCAGTTCCATCACGCCGGGAATCCGCGGGTCCTTGTCCAGCCCGGCTTTTTCGGCTGCATCCGCGTAGATCAAATCGTCAACGTAACCTTCACCGATTGCATGCGGAATGGCTCTGGTTGGACTCGTAGCGTTCATTAGCGCCATCCGGAGCAAAGGCTCGAATTGCTCGCGCGTGATTACCCGAGTGCATGGACCGGTCTCTGGTTTCTGGCTTCCGCATAAACCATGCAGGCTGATAACCGCATCGCCCGGAGCGACTTCCTTCTTCGTTGTCGAATTGCCTACTGAGCTCGCGTTGGCAGCATTTTGAAAAGCAGCCGGTGAGGTGGCAAAATACGCCTCGTTGTAATCCACGTGCACCGCGTCATGCAGCGCCTTCTCCAGCCCCTCGGTTTTGTCTCGGTACAGCAGCGTCTTAATCTCGCTTTTCTCCTCTTCGAACGGCAAAGTCTCCCGGCTGGTCCGCTTGAAAAACGTCCACAGCCCAGCAGCATCGAAAAGCGGAGTGACCTCGCCCTGTTTAAGGGCAAAAATCGCCTTCTCCTCCTCCTCTTTAAACAGCCCTGGCCGCAAGCCAAGCTTTATCCTCGGAGTTTCTTTCACGCCCAGCGCTTTCAGGGCTTCGTTCTGCAGCTTGGTGATGTCCTCTCCCTTTACCGCGCGCGCTTGCATATCCTCCGCTAATTGCTTCGCTTTAGCGCGAAACTCCGCATCGCTCAGGTTGGCCATGTTGTTCTTCGGAACCTGAAAGCGGTCCAGGTCCACTTGTTCGTAATCGCTGATGTTCTTCTTGTAATACTCTTCTATTTCCTGGTCGGGAATGTGCAGCGCCTGCTCCATTTTCTGAACGCGGTACATGTCACCCAACGCCCGCAGACGAGTAGATTCCAGCACCAACTCAAAACGAGGATCTTTATCCACTCCAGTCCTCTGCCCTGATTCCGCGTAAAGCAGCAGGCTGAAGTAGTTTTGCGCTATTTTGCGATATACAGACGGTTCAACCCCTCGCGCGGTCGCGCTCAGGGCCTTCAAGAAGCTCTCAAAATCCCGCCGGCTAACCAGCGTTCGGCAAGTACGCGCCGCGGACGCTGCATCTGCGCAAAGTCCTTCAATAGTTATCACCGGATCTGTGGCCAGTACGGTACGGCCTTTAGACTGCGCTCCGGCTGCTGCTCTTGCCGGCACGGCCGGTGCTTTTTGTGCAATCCTTTGTGCCAAAGCCGTTTCTGAACCAAAGACTGTTGTCAAAGCAAAGATAAGAAGCAATGAAATTCGTGACATTTGTAACGTCTCCCGCGCATGAAGGTTTTCTTGGACATCCAGGACTTACTCGCTCGTTGCGCGTAAGCGTTGCGGTGACTCTGGCTTCCGGTCGCTTGGGGTGCGACTTCTATAAGGCAAGAGCCTGTGGACTCGACGAGCACATATTAGCGTGTTATGTCCCCGGAGTCACGGTTTCTGGGAAAGAATTAGGGAAATTAATGATTAGAGAAATTAATGTTTCGAAAGAGGAAGGAAAGTGGCAAGATTGTTTTCGGGTTCGTTCTAATTTAGTTCCAATGAAGCGCAAGGTAGAATATGGCTGGGTTTCCGCCCTGAGCCGGAATCTATGAAGTTTTTTTCGCTGACAATTTGGATGCTTGTGGGAACTGGGATTATCGCGGCCCAGACAAACGATCCCCAACATGCGAACCTGCCCCCTGCTGCGCCCATGCAGCGAACTGGGGTTTCATCTGCGCCGGCAGGCAATCCGAATCCTGGCGCCCAGACTGCCGCGTCAACAGCTATCCCTGCGCCCATGCCGGTATATGTGCCACCCGTTCCGCCTGAAGTAACTTTTCGCGATGGAATGATTACCCTGACCGCGCCCAATTCCAGCCTGGCCAGTGTGCTGAGTGCCATCAGCTCAAAAACCGGAATTGAGTTTGAAGGCGCAGACCTCGGCGCTGCTGATCGCATGGCGCTTTCCATCGGTCCCGCCCCTGAGGCTGATGTTCTGTCTGCGATCTTTGATGGCTGGCGCTTCGACTATGTGGCTTTGGGAAAGCCAGACAATCCCGCGATTGTCCAGCGGGTGATCCTGACCGCGAAGGGCTCAGTTCCTGCGACGCCGCAACCAGGTGCAGTCCAGTCCCGCAAAGCTGACGACGATCCCGATAACGCAGCCGATAACTGGGAAACTCCAGGCGAGCGGACTGCTCAGCTGAGGCAGCAGCTGGACCAGGACCGCGAAAAGGAACTCAAGCTACGGGAATTGTATTTACAGCAACAGAAACAGCAGAACCCTTAACCCAATCCTCAGGACCCGCAAGAACCGCAACTTTAGCAGAGGCGCGCACGCGAATTTCTCCTCATAATCAGCTTGATTGATCGGCCTAGCTGCGCCCACTGGCCCGGCGCAGGCCTGAGAAGCTGCTCAACGACTTGTACTCTGCGGGAGAAGCCAGGACGTATCCTATTCCGTGTGCCGTGTGGATCAGCGGCTTATCGAAGCCGTCGTCAATCTTGGCACGGAGATAGTTGACGTACACGTCAACGATGTTGGTCAACCCTTCAAAACCAAGATTCCAGACGTTCTCCACCACCATCGTGCGCGTGACGGTCCGGCCGGCATTGCGCATTAGATACTCCAGCACACCGTATTCGCGGTGCGTCAGTTTGATTGGTTTGCCGGCTCGCGTCACGATGTGCCGCATGCGGTCGAGCTCCAGGTCCTCGATCGTGATTAGGTCCAGCAGCTCCGGCGGACGACGTAGGAGAGCATGGAGACGGGCCAGCAGCTCTTCATAAAAAAATGGTTTGACCAGGTAGTCGTCGGCGCCGGCTCGCAGTGCACAGACGCGGTCAGACTCTTCCTTCCGCGCGCTCAGAAGCAGGACCCGCGTGCCGGACCCTAACTTTCGGAGTCGTCTGAGGATTGTCAGGCCGTCGAGTTTGGGCAAGTTCCAATCGAGAATGATGGCGTCGTAATTAACCTCGGTGGCTAACTGCAGGCCTTCTTCCCCGTCCCTGGCCAGATCGACGGCAAAGTGGTCGGTCTCAAGACCCTTGGCCAGTATACGGGCTGTTTTGGGCTCATCCTCAATTATCAGAATACGCATTTCTCGACCTCCGTTTTGGCTGGCAGATTCGCCCGGCTCGAAACCGGCGGCCCTCCGGAAGCGATGGAACAATTGGAGAGCAGTCTCTAGTGTGGGTCGCTTCAAACAGGAAAAATATAACGAGGACAAGGATCGTGAAGCAAAAGTGTGCGTTTTGGAACACTTTCTCGTCCAAAAACAACCGAAAGCAGAGCATGTATTGAAAGCTTTTTAAGAACGTGCGCTTGTAGCTGGCTCGTAATCGGCGTCCGAAGAAAGAGGGCCGGCCAGAAGCTGGCTGGCCCTGCTGATGCCTACTTAGCGTTGATGGTTACCGTGAACGCGTTGTTCGCCGGGTTAGTATCCGTTCCGTTGAAGAGCGCCGATCCGATGACCGGAATTGTTCCACTTGCGGCGATGGCCACATTGACCACGACGGTCATAGTCTGTCCTCCGCCGATGCTTGACGCAACACAGGTGATCGTTCCTGAGGTGCCGGGAGCAGGCCCATCGCAGGTGCTGAGAGTCGACGTCACGGATTGAAACAGCAGCGTAGCCGGCAGCGTACTACTGAACGTGACCTGATTGGCCGTCGGACTCTGGCCGTTTTTGATCTGCCAGGTAAACGTGTCGGTGCTGCCGACCGTCGGCCCGCCGTTCTGCGCCGCGCCCACAACCTGAATATCGGTGGGCGCTGTAGCCACCGCGATCTGGGTAGTAACAGTCGCAGTATTGTTGAGCGGATTGGGATCAGCCAGCGGCGCTCCCGTTGAATCGAAGTCCTGCACCGAAGCGCTATTCACTGTGATTGTGCCCGTCAGGGTCAGCGTCACCGTAATCGTCGCGCTTCCTCCGGCTGGCAAGCCGCTCATCAGACACTGGACGCCTGCAAAGCCCGGAGGGCCGGAGCATACGCCTTGTGTAGTTGAAGCAGACACAAATGTCGCGCCGATCGGGATCGGATCGGAAACAACCACGCTTGGAGCAGCACTGGGGCCGAGGTTGGTGACAACAATGGTGTAGGTAATGTTCCCGCCCACATTCGGTGCCGGTCCCGAAGCCATCGCGATTGCCAGATCGGGCGCCCCCTGCGGCGGAGCAGTCGGCGTGACCGCGTTGGATGGCAGCGATTCCGGACTGCTGCCCACTGCGTTGGTCGCGTGCACGGTGAACGTGTAGGTGGTTCCGTTGCTTAGACCGCTCATCGTTGCCGAAGTCGCGGGCGCCACCACGAAAATACCCAGCCCCGTGGGCACGCCTCCGATATAGGACGATACTGTGTAGCTCGTAATCGGCGAGCCGCCGTTAGCGGTGGGCGCAGTCCAGGCGATAGTTGCGGCTGCGTTGCTCGGCGAGGCAACGACTGTCCCTGGCGTGCTCGGAGCAGTCACAACGTGCGGAGTAACAGAATTGCTCGGAAGTGAGAACTGGCTCGTTCCGAATGAGTTGCTGGCCGAGACTTCCCACTGGTACGAAACACCGTCAGTCAGTCCGGTGACGGTTGCAGTTGTCGGCACGAAGGTGGATCCTGCCGGAGCGCTCACCGTCACGTCGGGCACGGTCAGCCCATTCGATGAGAATGAATTGTGTACCGTGTAGCTGGTGGCGGTACCACCGCCACCCGACTGCCAGCTCACAGTGGCCTGGCCATCGCCCGCCAGCGCAGTTACTCGGATCGGTATGTCAGGTGTCGTCGGGGGAGCATTGACAATTTTGTCAATCCAACCTGCATTGGTGACCGCTGGTACATCTACCGCGGGATCGCTTCCCAGGTAGATCACTTCGTTCACCGGGTTGGAATTATCCACCGCAATCGTCAAGCCTGGCTGAATGTTTGATACCCAGGTTTCTTGCACTGCCGGGACTCCCACGCTGAGGCCGGAGATCAGCGCGATGCTCGTTCCTGTGGGGTCGAACGCATAAATATTGTTGCCGTTGGTGGCAGGATAATTCTGGTCGCTGAACATTCCCAGTGGATTTGCGACGAGAGAAACCAGAAGACCAATTCCCTTACAGGGAGTGAAGTTGTTCGCCGCAGTAAAGCACTGGTCGGCATTCCCGATTCGGAAAAGACCGATGCCGTCGGCGCCCCAGAGGTCGTGCCCGATCCAGCCCAATCCCTTGCCGATCTTCCCGTCAGAGGTTGATCCCATCACCTGGAAACCCGCGCATGGCACGGAAGCAGACTGCGGACCCAGAATGCGTATGATGTTCCCGCTCTTTCTGAAGCTGACATACAAATCGCCGTCAGGACCGAGAGCGATCGCCCAGGGAAAGTTGCCGCTCACACCGCAGCCGCCGGCATCGCCAAGAAATTCCGAGGTCACGCTAATCAGGCCCTGGCCTGAGTCGCCGTCAGGAAGCACGTGGAGGCGAGCCACCGACGACGGCTTGGCGTTGTTCACGGAATAGAGAGTGTTGATGGTTGGATCGAATGCCGTTCTTCCCGGCATGAATGCTACCCCCCGACGCTGGTAACGCAGGTGTTGGTGTTGACCGTATATGGCCCTGGGGAGTCGAGATCAGGATCGATGCGGCAAAAGCCAGCCTGATCGCCTTCCCACACATGCCGGACTGGGTTGCCAGTAATAGAGCTGATCGCCGTTCCCGGCAGGATCTGTACCGCCCACGGCAGGTTGAGTCCTTGAATCATGCCTATATCGGTGGTTGTGCTGGTGACCTGCGCCGCGGCGACTCCGGGCGCGAGGGCGACGAAAAAAACCAGAATCAGAATCGACCCTAGCGATACTCGCGATTGAAAATTGATTCTCTTCCCTGCAATGGTGGACTGCCTCAGACTCTTCATCACTTTGGCCTACTGGCCTTTCTCCGGAAGCTTGTTGTCCATCTGGATAAACCAATTAAACGTACTGCTGCCGGCCGCCGGAAGGGAGGTGAATCAAGCCAAGGCCGTGTGGAGTCCAGTTTGTCAGGAGCCGTGTGGAGTCGAGTTTGTCAGGAAATGACCGGCGAAAAGCTCTGATGGCTCTCTACCAGTCGCGCGGAGAATCCGGAAGGGAAATTAATCTAAAAAAAAACTAATAAATGTAATCTAACAAATATAGAGAACATAGAGCAACCGTTCGATATATGGTCACATGCTGATTTTAGGACATATGCGCCCTTGGCCATTAGTCTAGTCCGGGACAACGTGTATCTTTAATCCGATGCCCTCTCAATCGGCTCAATCATTGCGCCGAGCTATTAGCGCAGGTCATAGAGAAGCATCAGGCGCAGGGGCAAGAGCCCCGGCTTTCGCCGGAGCCCTTAGCTCTCCCGCGAAAACGCTAGAATGCCCGGAAGCGTTCTCCTTCGATCACCTGTGTGCGAAGACCGTTCATTGTCACGGGAATCGGCGGATGAACTTCTCCCTTGACGGTGTAGATCGCGATCGCCGTCTCACCCGGATTGTCCTTGCTGATGGCTACACCTACGCCTTGGATACCTGACTGACCCAGCAGCGTGCCGACATTGGCCTCTTTCACTGCGGAAGCCTGATCGATATCCTGCTGCGTTACTGCGGGCGCTAGGCCAGGAGCATCAAAGACAACCCTGGTACGTACGCCGCCGATGGTCGCCGGAATCGGAGCCTGAGTGACGCCGTTCACGTGGATCTCCAGCGCGCCTTCTCCCGGCGAGTCCGCACTGGCAGCGACAACGACTGAACTGATCATGGGATCACGGATCAGGAGAAGCGTGTTCGCCAAGCGTACATCGTCGACGCGCTGCTGCTCCGCCGCCGACAAGCCGGCGACAATCGGACTGAGCCTGGGAACCGTGGTGCTAAAGGCGCCGTTGGGATTGCCGCTTGGCACAGTCGCCGTAGGCACGCAGCTCACTCCATGGTCCGCGCCACCTACGATTCCAGGAATCTGCGCCGGCTTACCTTGGATGGTGAAAGCGCTGATCACATCCCGAATCGGGTTTGCCACCACGGTGGTTGACGTCCCGGCAAACAACAGCCCCACAGGTCTCGCCTGATCCGTGGTCACAATGAGGGCCCCAGAATCTCCCGGAGCAGCGAAACCGCCCCCAGTATTGTTAATGATGATCTGGTTGATGAAGGTGGAACTGAACCCGACAGGCCCGCCGCAGGTGGAATCATAATCCACAGTCACCGTCGTGAGAATGCTGCTCACTGTGGAGCAGGTAAGGCCCGTCGTCCGACCGCTCTTGGCCACGTTCAACCCTACGCTCTCAAGGGCCGTTGTTGAAGATGGTGGCGCTGCGGCAATGCTGTTCGCGCCGGCAAGGCCGAAGTCAAGAATGTTGCCGGTGGTGTCTACCTGTCCGGCCGCGACCTGCGCCAAACCAGCATCCACGTTGTCCGCTGCTTGACCCGTTGTGCCGGAGAGTGGCCTGACGAAGCCCGAGCTAAAGTTGGCTGCCACGTTCGGACTGGCAAAACACGCAGCAGGTCCAGGCTGATTGATCGCGTCGCCAACCGTTCCGGTCCCTCCGTTGGTAAGCACATGTTGAGCGCTCAGGACGAACAAGGTTCCGGAGCGGTTCATCAGCGCGCCAAGAGTTCCCACACAACATGCGGTCGGCGAGGTATTGTTCGCGTTGGATCCCGAAGTCCCGAGTTTGATGGGCGGGGTCTGCGGAGTTGACGTATCGTTGGGAAAGACCACCGTCGCGCTGGCCGAAGCGCTGATTGCAGAATTCGCTTGCGAAGTCCCGGTGATGGTGAGGGTATTGACGCCCGCACCCGGGAAGCTGGCCGGTGCTGTGTACACCCCGCCAGCGCTGATGGTTCCGACCGTCGGATTCCCATTCACAACGCCGTTCACGCTCCAGTTCACGGGCGCCCCGGTTCCGGACGCTGTGTACGTCTGCGTCTTGTTCAGCGCGATGGTTGCACCAGATGGTGAAACACTCAGCGTGAGCGACGCAGTTACTGTCAAGCTGGCGGAAGCTGTGTTGCCCGTTCCGCCATTGGTCGAACTTGCTGCGCCCGTTGTGTTGGTGAAAGTTCCACCCGACGTTCCAGTTACGTTCAACGTCACAGTGCAATTTGCACCCGCGGCAAGCGATCCTCCGCTGAGCGAGATGATCGTACTCCCCGCAACGGCGGTCGCTGTACCGGCACAGCTGTTCGTCAACCCTGGAGTCGGTGCGACCGCCAAGCCTGAAGGCAATGTGTCCAAGAACGCGACGCCAGATTCACTGACGGTGTTTGCAGCCGGGTTAGTGATGGTGAAGGTCAAACTTGTGGTTCCATTCAGCGCGATGCTGGCGGCGCCAAAAGCTTCCGCGATTGAAGGCGGAGATGCCACAGCGATCGTTGCCGAAGCACTGCCGCCCGTGCCGCCCTCAGTCGATGCGACATTGCCTGTCGTATTGATCGGCGCACCCGCCGCCGTGCCTGTCACGTTCAGTGAGAATGTACACGAGGTATTCGCAGCGAGGCTCGCGCCGCTCAGACTGATCAGACTCGTCACTTGGGTCGCGGTGAGTGTTCCTCCGCCGCAGGCTCCAGCCAGGCTGTTGGGTGTGGCAATGATCAATCCCGCGGGCAGCGTGTCACTGAAGCCCACTCCTGTAAGTCCAACTGTGTTGCCTGCAGGATTGGCAATAGTGAAGCTCAAAGTGGCGGATCCGTTCAGCGGCATGCTGGCAGCGCCAAAGGCTTCGCTGATTATCGGAGGCGCGGCAACCGCCAGGCTGGCAGTGGCGGTATTCCCTGTCCCACCGTTAGTCGAGCTCACAGTAACGCTGTTGTTTTTCGCTCCTGCGGTGGTTCCCGTCACGTTCAAGCTCAGCGTACAGGAGGCACTTGCCGACAGTGTTCCGCCTGACAGGCTTACCGCAGATGAGCCCGTTGCCGCCGCGGCTGTGCCGGTGCAGGTTGTTGTTAAGCCACTCGGTGTTGCCACCACCAGGCCCGTTGGCAAACTGTCACTAAATCCCACTCCTGTCAGCGATACCGTATTTGCCGCCGGGTTGGTGATCGTGAAGGCGAGCGAAGTAGTCCCATTCACCGCAATATTAGGAGCGCCAAATGACTCTGCTATGGTTGGCGCCGCCGGTGAACTTGGCGTTGGACTCGGACTCGGTGTCGGTAGCGGGGTAGGTGTGGGACCTGGGCCTGCACTGCCGCCCCCGCCACCACATGCCGTTAGACTCGCGGCCAAGCAACACGCGAGTATTGTCCCCCAAACGCTTGCCCCTACATTGCGACGACCATGCAACTTCATACGCCTACGTAATTTCCTTCTCCCGGAAGCATATCTGGCGACGATTGGAGCCGAAGTTGGCGAGCTGCGTCACCCAGCCACCAACTGGAATTGACCGATGTGTCGCCGGTATTTACGCCGGCGATGCCTGGAAACGGATACGTGACCCGTATTTCAGGTCCTGCTGGGACTTAATTGATTTTGTCGGGTTTTTTCAGCCGGGTGGGAGTAGATGTTGGCGTTGCCAACACAACTAACTAACAAACGACTGCGCGCGGTGAGAGTAGCTCAATTTCCGTCTACTGTTGAGGCAGATACTAGATCAGGAACTACGTAGGATGCAAGGACAAAATTCATTTTGAAACCTATTATTGTCTTTTTTCTATGTGGCGCTGGTCAAAATTGGACCGTGTCGCTTAAGTCGAAATGCGAGAACCATTACGCTTGAAGAAGCAGCGGCTTGATGTCAATGAACAGCAGCGAGCCCGACTTGCGTGGCGAGCTGTTTGTAACAGGTGCGAGAGAATCTTTTCCGAGGAGGGCTCGTTGGCGGTTTGGAGCGAAGCGACAAGAACAACGACTGGCCGGGACTTGTGTGAATCGTCTCCGGCCAGTCGCCTCCAGTGCGCGGCCATCGTTGTAGCTCACTGAAGAATCTCCTCGTAAATGAGGTTGAAAAAGTGAAGTTGGGTAATCTACGGGGGAATTACCCAACTTCCAGGTCCTGCGAAGATTCCACAGCGATCTCTCAGAGCCCTGTCCGTCGTACAGGAAGACAGCTATGGCTTTGCAGGAAGACAAAAGTGAAGAGTTCGGCTGCCAGGCGCTGAGGCCACCTGGCAGCCAGATGATTCTATCTGGGCCTGATAGTTACAGTGAACGAGTTATTGGAAATATTCGTGTCATTGCCGCTGAAGCTGCCCGAGCCAGTTGCCGAGAAGACTCCCGCTTGCGTTGGCACGAAGTTAACCGACACCAGCCACGTCTGGCCTCCAGGCAAGCTGGCCAGGTTGCAGGTGAGCGTTCCGCCGAAGCTTCCGGACGGTACTCCTCCGCATGTACCCACACTGGCAGCCCCAGAGGTGAACTGGAAGCTCGGGGGCAGCTGTAGTGTGAACACCACGTTCGAGGCGGGCGCGTTGCCGGTGTTGTTCTTGATCTGCCAGGTGAAGGTGTCGCCGGTTCCCTGGTTCGGGCCGCCGTTCTGGGCCGAACCTTTCACCTCGAGATCAGCGCTGACGCCTCCTGTGCCGCCTCCGACGCCGACAACCCCGACCACCGGAGCATTAATGTTGGTGGTGGAGCTGGCAACGTTGTTCGCGGCAACCGGATCAACAAGAAGGTTGCCGGATGCATCGCGCAGCTGCACTGAAGCGGTGTTGGTGATGGCAGTTGATCCCGCGATTACGGTCAACGTCACCTTGGCGCTGGCGCCCGAGAGCATTCCACCGAAGTTGCAGGTGAAGTTTGCCCCCGTATGCGTGCACACACCCTGCGTCGTTGCTGCGGCCTGGAAGGCTCCGGGCATAGTGTCTGTCAGAGTGACCATCGCGGCGTCTCCGGGACCATTGTTGGTCACGGTCATCGTGAAAGTCAGGAACGATCCCGCGTTAATGCTGGCCGGCGAGCTCATCGTGATCGCGATATCGGTTCCCAGCGGCGCAATCGGAGTGACGGCCGCTGACGGCGCAGATTCCGCGCTGTTGCCGGTTACATTGGTTGCGTGCACGGTAAAGGTGTAAGTTGTGCCGTTGGTCAGACCGGTAAAGTTCGTGCCGGTTTGATTTGCAGGCATGGTCAACATGAGTCCTCCGGGATTGGCGGTTATGGTGTAGTTGGCGATTGTAGATCCACCGTTGTTTGCCGGAGGAGTCCACGCGATGATCGCCGAGCCGTTGCCGGCGGACGCGACCACTCCCGTAGGAGCGCTCGGAACCGTCAATGCCCGCGGCGTGACTACAGATGTGGGAGCCGAGAATGGACTGCAGGCGGTTGCGTTACACGCTTGCACCAAGAACTCAACCGGAGTGCCGTTGGTCAAACCCGTGACTGTGCCCGAACTTGGCACAATGCCGTTCGCCCCGGCGGTTACGGTCAAGTCAGGAACACCGGAAGGCGCTCCGCCGGCTAACAGTGTGCGCACCACGTAACTGGTGGTTGCCTGGCCGTTGGGAGTTGGAATCCAGCTCACGGTTGCTGCGTTGGCAGTCGCGCTGGCAACTACACTATCCGGAATCGCCGGCGGCCCAGCCTGCGGCGGCTGCGGGACGACTTTGTAAATTGCTGCAGCGCCGTTGATTCCGCCCTGCGTGCAGTCCACGCCTACATACACGGTTTCATTGGCCAGATCACTGGTGTCGATTGTGGCGCCGGTCAAGAAACAGAAATTGCCGCCGAACTGCGGAGTAATGGCGATGTGCAATGCGTCTGTGACATTAATGACCCTGGCCATCCCGCTCAGCGTCATTGCATAGAGTGAGTTGCCGGGGAACGTCGTGTTGGGACCGTTATAGGTGAAGTCGCTGACAATGCCTCCCTGCGGGCCGGGGACAAAGGCGGCCAGGATTTCCGTTCCTGCGCCTGCCACTGGACCGCAGCGGTTAAATCCGTTGGCCGGAGTCAGACACTGGTCGGCATTGAACTTGACCCATGGCGCTATGTTGTCGGCGCCAAACAGATCGTGTCCGATCCAAGCGAGGCCGAAGGTGTGGCCCGCAGCGCCGCCCGCGCCAAACCTGGCATCGGGAGCGAAGATCGGCACATCGATGCTGGCGCAATCAGCCGGATTTCCTGGATCGAAGGTTGCCGGATGAGGAATGCGTGCGATCGTGCCATTGCGCGCCCAGCCGATATACAAATTGCCGTCCGGGCCGATCGTGGCTGCATCCATCGTAAACGGAGTCGCGCCATTGCGAGGATCGGTCACCACCGGGCACCCGCCTGCCGAATTGCGAGTGAGCTGCGAGCCCATCAACGATTCGATGTGAATCGGATCGATCGTGCCCTGTCCATTGTCGCCGCTGGGAAGGTAGTGCATGCGGATGATGCCGTTCGCCGTGCGTGGAATGTCCGCCGCGTAGATGGTGTTTGTCGAGGCGTCAAACGTGGCTTGCATCGGAGCAAATGCGCCGGCATTAATGGAGCCCACGCACGTGGTTATGATGTTGTTAAATCTGCCAATGCCAGGCGCTGCCAGTGAACCGTTCGGATCATCGATCTCCGGATCGATTCGGCAGAAGCCATTGCTGGCGTCGCCGTACCACAGGTGACGCACCGGCTTACCAGTGAACTGGCTGATGGCCGTGCCTGGCAGGATCAATCCTGAGGCCGGAAAGGTCAGTGACGAGAGCCCGAACTGGACAAAATCCTGCGTGCCGGCCCACAGAGTTGTGGTGGTGGGCACGTTGAGATTCGTCACGTTTTGCGCGCTCGCTGAGATCGAACCCGCAAACAGCAGAGCCAGACAGAACAGCACGAGCTGCACGGAAACTGGCAACTCGCGAACTGTCAGCGCAAGGTATTTTCTCTGATAGTTACTTCTCATTCAAATTCTTCCTTCTGTCCGGCAGATACCAGACTTGGTGATTCCCCGGAAGGGCGTACAGCGTTATCGACCAGCGCTGCTATGCCAGCATCATGGGAGCTGTTTCGCAGAATACGGCGCTCGGGTACACGCTCGACGATATGCAGCGCCGAGCGCAGAGCACCCAGCCCATCGCTCGATCAAGAGCAATAGACTGCACTGCATTAATGCATGCGCGCTGCCATGAAACTGGCCGCAGGCTCGGGGTGCAGCCGCACCACAGGTGAGACAACAGTTCGTGACTTCTTTTCTGTTATTTACCGCGAGTGAGGAGAACGATATGGAGCTTGTGACTGGTCTCAAGCGCTCTGCTTGTTGGCGTTGATTGGAATTCGTTTTCCACGATTTGGGTGGAATCGAATTTCCAGAAGGTCTTCGGATGGGAAAATAAGCGCCGGAAGATTGCGTATGTCTTGCCTGCTTAGCTCCCGGCTAATGCCGGTTAGACATGTACGCTGCGAAGTCCGGGCCCGCTAATACCGGGAGGGAAGATGCGGTACTGCGTCATCTTATACAGAAGCGCTTTATCGCTGATTTTGAGCTGCATGCCACCATTTTGCAGCTCCACTAGATAGCAATCAGCACGCGCTCAATGATCGATCCAAACCTGACGAACAACATTGCCAGCGCCACCACGAACGTGAACTCCGGCGTCGGCGGATCAAAGTTGAGTGCTGACATCCAAACCGTCGGCTCCTCCCAACAACGGCGGACCAGCGGTTGGCACCAACGTATTGTTCACCTGGCAGACCAAGAACAACACCGGCAACGTGACTGCTCCGAACGTTACGTTTGAAGTCACTCTGCCGTCGTCGTTCAATTTGGTGGCTGGAAGCTTGAGCACCAGGCATGGGTGGCTGCTCCATCAACGGTCAGACTCTGGATTGCACCACGGCAACGCTGCCCGGTGGCCAAACCATGATCGTGACGTACAGCATCCAGGGAACCCTTGCCTGATCGTTCACCCACCAGCGCCTCGGCAGCTCCTAAACTTCAGGGTTTTAAGCACTATCGGAACAATCGCAGAACGGCACTACAGCTGCGGCAGTCCTTTCAGGTCTCCCTGCAAAACAATGGACATTTCCCTGATCGACGGACAGGTTTTTGCCAAACGCCCTTGAGCTTTGCTGGAGCGCGGAAGTTGGGTACTTCCCCCCGTAGATTACCCAACTTTCTTTTATTAGAAATAAGGATCAGAAAACATCCCGCCTAATCTGAGCCTAAAATGAGAAATATAAATAAACCATAAAGATGCAAACACTTGCATAGGGGACATGGCCTGTCGATACAGCTCCCAATCCTTAGAGTCTTTAATGCAATTTTAATTTAGCTCTCACACTGCCAACGCATAGTCGGATTCAGCCATTCAGGCAAAATTCATGCAGCTACGGATGCTGGCAAGTCTCAATTCTTGTCTGCTCCACCTGCAAGATTCGTTGGTGGAGCAAGTCGTTTGGATCGCCGTTGTAACAAGCCGATTTTTCTCGTGGAAACGTTAAGCACTTACACGAATTCGCCACCCGAAAGCTCCGATCAGCCTGATACGGCCCTTCCCTGCTACCAATATTCGTACTTTCTCCCGACGGATTGCATGTCGACATGGTTGTTGCCTCTGCCCGCCGCTTCCCTTTCAGTAAACGTTGCCGTACAGAAGCAGCTAACTTTAGTCCATGAACGATTCCTGGAGCGCGGCCAGGAAGTTTCGCATGACTTGTTTTTGATGAGCCGGCGGAACTTTTCTTTGAAGTTGGGCGGCTCCTGTTAGATCGGGTTTGCCCAACTTCGTTTTTTCATTCGACAATTGAATCGTTTGAAAATATGCGACGGTGGATTTGTGCGTGTACTCGACTGGCCGATTCGATTGCTTTCTTAATAACTTTAATGTCGCTTTAATTTGTCTCTAATTACTAAAGTCCATTCTCTACCCATCGACGGCTTTGATGTTCTTCCGGGTTCTTCTCACGCGCTGGTCAGATTTCACAGACCGGTTTCCCGATAAAACATCAATACTGAAAAGAATATCTTTCAGACTCCTGGGTGGACCGTTGGTGCAACGCCCTGACTTGGCGGAAGCAAAGACCAATTAGGCAGGCATTACACCCGGCTCTTAGCGTGAGTTTCACGATCAAGTTAGCCGATCCTTCCTTTGGCCATTCTGCCGGCGGATTGTTTTCCATCCGGTCCCAGCGCATGCACACCATACTCCAGGAATGAATATTGATGTTGGCGGCTTTTGTCCGCCATTGCAGTGTGCAAATCACACGATGCGATTTTCTAGGAAGCGATGCTTCCGGAACGGGAAGGATGATGACGATAAAATCTCTTAACGGCGTTGTAAATAAGACTTCAACCAAATCGGTCGAGCCATGGATCCATGTGCGGGCAATGTTGATCGCAAAATTATGGATCGGATTAAAGGCGCTCTCTGTCCAGGGGACCCTGAATTTCACGCAGGAGCGCAACAGTATTCATTTGCCGGCAGCGGCACTTAACAGCCCATGAAAAAGTTTAGCTTGAGGCGATGCGAAAGGAGGCCATACCGAACAAATTTCCTAAAACGCTCTTTTCGGTGTCAATTGCAAGGAGTTGGGCAGCTGAGTGGGCTCTACCTCTCTGGCTCACAAGCTGCCCGGCCTCCGGAGATTTTAATCATTACAGCCAGCACGCAGCTTTTTATTAAACGACTGGCTGAACAGAGAGAAATAGATAAATCGCAATCATAAGATTCCTGGAGCGCGGCCAGGATGTTGTGGCAACACCTTAAGTGTTTTACCTGCACGATTTTGAAGTTGGATGGTTGATGTAAATCTGCAAGACAATCATCCAACTTCGCTTCTTCAGCAGGTTTGGTCGCGCCGATAAAAGTTTGAGCTTAAGTTGTATTTCGTAAGCAAGATTGAATGAAGGCAGTTTGTTGAAATTGGTGACATAAGTTTTTCGGCATCAGACGGGCTCTGATGTTTTTGCGGGCCATCTCACGCGCTGATCAGATAACAACCGATCAGTTCCCGGCAAACCATCAAGACTGAAAAGTTTTCAGGCTCCTGGGTGGACCCATCTGTGCTGTGGCCCTGATCGGCGGAAGTGGAAGGCAAGCATTACACCCGGCTCAAAAGCGTGACGACTCTTACGTAGTTTTAGCCAGCTTTCCTTTTACGGTCCAATCAGCCCAGCACAGCGCGCATAGCGTTTATCGCAAAGAAATAAAGTTTTTTGGCTCGCGGCGGTTCTCCGTCAAGCGGACGGGACCTCTTGCGCTCAAATGAATTTGGCTTTCTCGATTCAGTAGCCTCCAGACAGTAAAGGATGACGACGATGATGGACTTAACGGGCACGACGGATGGAACAATCAACGCAGTTCTAAGACCATGGCTCAACCTGATGGCGTGCCTGGCCTCAAGATTTTGGATCAGCCTTGTAATCTTCGCGGGCATGGCGCCTCCCACGTTAAGCGCCCAAACGCCAACGCCGTTTGCCACGGGTGTAACTTCACCCGGCGGCGGAATGGTTTTGAGTGGCACCGCAATTAATCCAAAGACCGGCGCACCATATCGTCATCTATGGACCAGTGATCAGGGAGGCTTTGGCCTTTGCCGTATTGACCCGGATGTGGACACGCCCGGGCCGCATTTTTTAAACGCCGGATTTTGTATGCCTTTTGTTGATGGCGTCCAGTTCAAGCCCGGTCAATTCGCTTTCGATCCTCTTCTTAATAACATTTATGCGGTGGACCTGCAGGCCAACTCCCGAGGGATCTTCCGATTGCACTACCTTCCCTCGGGAGGAAGCGGCCATGGCTCCGTAGATCCCATTCACACAGAGGTTCTTGGCGGCAACCAGCTCGCAGGGCGGCAGGCATTGCCCGGCTGCGGTATCGCCGGAAACGTTCCCAATTCTGCCGTGCTCGGGCCTGACGGCAACCTTTATATAGGGTTTAAAGCCAGCGGAGACATCCTGCGGGTGGCCGCCCCCCAAACCGAGCCGCTGCCTTGCGGCAATGTGCAAGTGATCGGAAGCACTGCGGACGGCAGAAAGAACTTTGGCCTGGGCTTTATTGGCCATGATCTTTTTGGCGGCGACGGACTCGCAGCGTGGGTGATTCCCAACGGCGATCAATGCCTTACGCCGCAGAATGGCAACACGCTTTGCCACGGCACCAACATTCTTGTGGCGCAAACCGCCGTGCCCAGCTTTGTAATGAGTGATCAGCTTTACCCTGCGCTCAACGGAAGAAACTTATTTGTCGGCAATCCCAGTGACGTGACCCTGGTTGATTTGGCAACCATGCAGGTCACCATGAACTATGCCTCAGGCTTTCAGTTCTTGAGCGGCATGGCGTTGGACGGCACAAACATGAACCTGTATATCGCCGATGATCCTACAGAAGGAATTGCCGGCGGCTTTGGACGCTGGTGGAATGTTGGCACTCATGGCTTGAGCATTCGTCCTGCAACGTTGGTAAAGTTTGCCGATGGCGTAACAGCTCCCGCGGGCGGCGCGGTACTGACCGGTTCGGGGATCAACCCTGCCAGCGGCAAGCCGTATCGGCATCTGTGGTCAGGCGACACAGGCGGATTTGGCTTGTGCAGGCTCGATCCTGATATTGATTCTCCCGGCCCACACTTGATGAATGCGGCCACCTGCATTCCGTTTGTTGCCGGAGTGCAGTTCAAGCCGGGACAGATGGCCTTTGATCCAAACACCAACAATCTTTACACCGTGGACATGCAATCCAACACCCACGGTGTTTTCCGTCTGCACTTTATTCCAGGGGCAGACAATGGACATGGCGGCATCGATATCATCCACCAGGAAGTGTTGGCCGGAAACGGCGGTGTAGGACGCAACGGACTTCCAGGTTGCGGCATTGCCGGGAACGTTCCTAACTCCGCGGTGCTGGGCCCTGACGATAATCTTTATGTAGGTTTTAAAGCCAGCGGCGACATTCTTCGAATAACCGCGCCATCCACAGATCCCGTGCCCTGCACCAACGTGCAGGTGATCGGCAGCACCCCGGACAACGTTCGAGATATGGGTTTGGGATGGATTGGTCACGATCTATATGGTGGTGACGGACGCGCGGCGTTCATCATTCCCAACGCCGACCAATGCATGACGCCGCAGAATGGGCTGAATCCCTGCCACGGCACCAATTTTCTGCAGAGAGAAACGGCTACTCCATCGTTTGTGATGAGCGACCAGATCTATCCTGCGCTGAATGGCCGAACTCTGTTTGTGGGGCAGCCGGGAAGCATCTCTCTGGTTGATCCAGTGTCGTTCCAGGTCAACCTGAGTTACGCCAGCGGTTTCCAGTTGCTCAGCGCCATGACTCTGGATCCCGGTGACCTGACGCTGTACGTGGCTGACGATCCGGCGGCGGGTCTTTTGCCGCAACAGGGGCATTGGTGGGTGGTAGCTCCGCAGCCGGTTACACCGGCTATTCCGGGCCCGCCGTTGAATGTGGTGGCGACAGCCGGCAATGCATCAGCGCAGGTGAGTTGGGTTCCGTCTCCAGACGGACAGGCTGTGACCAGCTACACGGTGCATAATCTATTTAATTCTCCGGGCTTGAGCATGCCGGATGTAATCGTGACTGCGCCGCCGGGCTCCACAGAGGTGCCTACATCGATCACCATCAATGGATTGGTCAACGGCGTTCGTTATCAATTTGAAGTTGCGGCAACGGATGACGTTGGAACCAGCCTATTTTCAAAACCCAGCTTGATCATCATGCCCTTTGCGCCGTCGGTGCCGAAGCCGGCGACGAACGTGGCTGCTGCTGGACACGATTCGTCAGCTTCAGTTGCATGGACTGGGGTTCCGGATTATCTGAACGGCGGATTCCCGATCATTACCTATCACGTTGATGTGGAGATTCAAAACCAGATTGAGCGATCGATCACCGTCCCGGCAGCCCAGACGTCAGTCTTAATCACTGGCTTAACGAATGGCGTTACTTATACATTCGTGGTGGTTGCGACTAACCAGGTCGGCGATAGCCTGCCATCTCTGCCGTCGAACGCGGTCACTCCATCGGCGCCGGCTCCGCCGGTGCCGCCTCCAGCGCCAGCGGTGGCGAATCTTGCGGTAAGCATCAGCGGGCCAACTTCGTTACCCACGAACTCCAATGCTGGATACGCAATCCTGGTAACGAACAACGGCAGCGCGGCAGTGCCTCAAGTAATTGTTACGGACGCTTTCGCGGCAAGCAGCGCATCGGTTGCCTCTGCAAGGCCAAGCCAGGGAACATGCACCACAGCGGCCGCAGCGGTTACGTGCAATCTTGGCAGCGTGCCTGCTGGAACTACCGTAGCTGTTGGAATCACAGAGACCGTTTTGGCGACGGTGACAAATAAATCCAGCCTACAGGCGCAAGATGCAACCGGCCACGCGATGACTTTGGCGAATCCGGCAAGTGGAATTGCCAGCGTGACAACAAATGTCGCGGATCCTCCCCCTCCCCCAAATCCGACGCCGACGCCAAGTCCGACTCCGGCTCCTGCGCCAAACCCAACACCAACGCCAGTTCCCGTTCCAAATCCCAGTCCAAGTCCGACGCCGACGCCAAGCCCAACTCCTGCACCTGCACCAGCGAGCATTACTGATCTTGAGCTGAGCGGGAGTTACGCTGATGGAGCTGCGAGTGGAACAGTCACATGGCAAGTCAGGAATCTTGGGTCGATGACGGCGAGTGGCGTTGTGCTGGTACAGCATTTGCCCGCGAGCGCAACAATTCAGTCGATGACGGACTCATTGGGCGGGACGTGCACGCAGTCGAAAGGCATCATGAATGCGACTCGCTTCGAGTGCCGGGTGGGCACTCTGCTTCCGGGCCAGAGCTGGACGGTGATCGTGGAAGTAGCGCCAAGCGCAAGCACCGCCAAAGCCGCGGCGCGAGTCAGGTTCCAGGGCAGAGATCCAAATCCGGCAAACAACTATGCACTCGTGCTGATGCCGCATGAAGTTCCAACGACCGGAAGTGGTGGCACGCCACCACCGGTCCAGCCAACGATTGATCCGAATCTTCTCAGGCGTCCGGTGGGCCCAAGGCCGCTTCCGGAGCCATGAAAAAAAAAGTTTGACGTGAGCAGAAAGCAGCGATGCCCGTTTTCCGGGCGGGCGTCGCTGCGCAAGTGCAAGATCAGTGTTTTCGCTACGGATGAGCTGACGGATGGAAAGAGACAGCAAGCCTGACAACAGAATAGTCCCTGCTTCCGGCCAGGGGACCAAAGCCCCACCTGCCTGGGCTGACGGCCCGGTGGCGTGTTTGCGCGCACCGGGTGTCAACAGCAGCGTCATTCGACTGAAAAAGAAAGATGCGGTGTTTTACCAAGCCATGCCCGCGGACTGCATATTTTATCTGCTCAAGGGGCGGATCAAGCTGACGGCTGTTTCCGCGGAAGGCAAGGAAGCGACGACTGCGCTGTTGCGAGCGGGGGATTTCCTGGGCGAAGAATGCATCGCGGCAGATGATGCGATACGCACGACAAGCGCCATTGCCATCTGCGAAGGCATGGTGCTGCGGACAGAGCGCAAAGCCATCCTTGAGGTCTTGCGACGCGACCAGCAGTTCTTCAAGTTCTTCGTGTCGTTTATCGTCGCGCGAAACGTGCGCATGCAGGAAGACATGATTGACCGGCTCTTTCATACCGCCGAGAAGCGGCTGGCCCGCGTCCTGTTGCTGCTGGCCGGCTTCGAGGGTTCAGGCCAGTCGGAGATCGTGATTCCCAAGGTGAGCCAGGAGACGCTGGCAGAGATTGTCGGCACGTCGCGATCGCGGGTAAGCACTTTCTTAAATAACTTCCGCAAGCAGGGCCTGATTGACTACGATGGTGATTACAGCGGCGACCTGCTGGTCCGCAGTTCGCTCAGATCGATTATTTCCAAAGAAAATTAGATCTCGCTTATCGACTGCGTTGATGTTGTCCTTCCGTACAAGGTCAGCGTTCCATTTTGGGAAAAGCGTATTGAACTTTTCGCCAAATGTGTTCTTTTGGGAACAGTTTGGAAGCCCGCACGAGTCCACAATGCATTCAACAAACTCTTAGTAAAAGAGATCGTTGGCGGCGGAGCCAACAAAAATCGCGCCTTTCAGAGAGGCGACGATACATCCTCACACAATAAAAATAACGCCCGCCGCGACATGCCGTTTTTCTTTTTGCCAGGACAGCGGTCCTGACAATTAAGAGGCTTGTTTTCCTTCCGGACATGAATCAGCGCTCGCTTATGGGCGATGACTGAAGTGTTTTCGGCCACGGCCACAGCTCTTCCCCGGCAACCGGGCGGGAAGGTGCTCGCCGCGACCTATTCAAAAAGTTTAAGAGGGCTTTGCCGGCCGCCAGACAAGACGCAGGCTGCCGGATAAGTTCAACTGCCTTCCAGTGGAGCTCGAAGGTGGTGCCGCACCCGGCTGGTGGAATGAATTCTTGTTTCGATTCCGTCCGCGCAGGACAGGGTCTCCCCGCCGGGTGTGGTTTTTTCCTCTTACGCAGAGGAATTCGTGAACGGAGCTTTTGTGAGCGCAGCCATGAGGGCAAGGGTTTCTGCGAGTGATAGTGCGATGGCGGTGACATGCTTTACATAGACGTGTTTTAGGCAGACGTGCTCTGCACAGACTGCCTGGAATGGTTTTGAACGACAAGTTGCGACTGTGGGCCAGCCCGATGGTTCTACAGCCGTGAACGGGGCTGCCGGCCCCGCAAAACGGCAGCCCCAAACTAAATTCTGGGGCCTATTAATTACGACAGGTGTCGGCGGCGGGAACATGCGGCAGTAGCCCGCACGGCGGAAGTTTTGAGATTGAGATAGGTAACGCGCACACGCGCTTACCAACAAGTTGCGACTGTGGGCCAGCCCGATGGTACTACAGCCGTAAACGGGGCTGCCGAAGAAATCCCCGCAAACGGCAGCCCCCAAACTACTTGCAAGAGCAGCAAACACCGCAAACCAGAGCCTTGTTACGGATTCGCCGCGCGGATGGTGGCAGAGCGCACACAGCCAAAACCAGTCTCATAAGGCGACATTATAGTTATTGCAGCCTTCTTTAATATGTCCATTGCTACAGCATCTGCTGTGTTATTGACTTTCATCTCGTGGCTTGTAAGTTTTCTCTTAACTGATGTCGATGGGAGTTTTGTGATGTGGATCACAGACCTCGAGTTTCGCTGAGAGTATGGTCAAAACTAGCTACATCAGGTCCTTTCAAAGTGGAAACCTTATCCCCCTCCTTGTAGCAAGTTGCACGCGGGTGGCAATGTCTTGCACCAGAAAGTACTTGGAGGCCAGAACGAATGAATGTATCTACCGTTTTGCCATCAATCACCTCACAACTGACCGAGCGAGAGTGGGACAAGCTAATCAATCTTATTCTTGAAGGATGCGTGGTTCCAGTGGTTGGCCCAGAACTGCTCATATCTGGTGAACCGGGACAGGAGTCGCCGCTTTACAACTTGTGGGGGCGCACATTGGCTGACCAGACCGGTTTGGCGGTTCCAAATGGCGACTCAGCATCCACTCTGTATAGAGTCACCAATGAACTGAGCCAGAAGGAGAATCTTGGGGACTTGGCATCCGACATCGACTCTGTGCTTCGAGATACAAGATGGCCTGTTCCAGGCGCGCTGCGGAAGCTGGCAGAGATCCTCAGTTTTTCTCTCTACGTGACCACTAGCATCGATCACCTGCTCAAGAACGCGCTGGAAGAGGCGCGCGCGTCACAACACCAGCGAATTGAGGAGATTATCTTTACGCCCCATGGCGCAAAAACCCGGACGGATTTGCCAGGCGACTTCACCGATTCGCACATGCTCGGTCTGTTCTACCTGTTCGGGGCCAGCAGTAAAGTAGCGGGAGACTTCGCCAAGAATGAAGACGACATGATCGAATACAGTTGGTCCCTGCTGGATCAGCAGTACGCGCCTCAACGTCTCTATGACTACCTCCAGCAAAAAGCGGTTTTGTTACTAGGCTGTAATTTCCCGGACTGGCTGGGACGGTTTTTTATTCACGCCTTACACGGAGGCGCGTTGCCGGCGGCACGGCACGAAGAAACAATCAATATCTACTACATTAGCGCGCATTGCGATGCGGGTCTGGCAGATTACCTGAAGCGCCGGCGCGCGCACGTGCTCACGGAGCAGTCTCCTGTGGCTTTCGTCGACGAACTACATAAACGCTGGCGGAGCCGGTACAAGCGGCCGGACTCTGGGGAACCGGAAGGCAAGTCGCCAGATGCACCTCCCGCTTTCAAGAGGGGCGCGGTATTTCTGAGTTACGCCAGCGAAGATCGTGCCACGGTGAGGGAAATCCGGGATCAACTGGAAGCAGCCCACATCGACACTTGGATGGACGAACGTGGTCTTGAACCGGGAGAGGAATATCAGCGGGTCATTCGGGAAAATATCGAAGACGCGTCATTCTTCATCGCAATCGTCTCCCGTTCCCTGGATCGAACCGGTGCAAAGGGACGCTTTGTCTTTCGAGAATGGAAGTGGGCCGAACGTGCTTCTGAAGTACGCCATAAAGATGACTGCTTTTTGCAGGCAGTAGTCATCGACGACACGCCCTCTAGCGCGTCATTCGTGGATGCGCCATACCGGGATTTGCACTGGACTCGTCTGCGTGACGGCGGGTTGCCGCAGGAATTCATTGAAGTTCTGAGCCGTGGAATCCGAAATTACCGGAGGTCACGATGATCGCCCATCCCCCAGCTACCGCGATTGCCATGGACAACCCGTGGCCTGGACTGACCTATTACACCGAACAACAGCACCAACTGTTCTTTGGCCGGGAACCCGAGATCGCGGAATTGGTGCGCATGATCCAGCGGGAAACACTCACTGTTCTATATGGACGGTCCGGTCTGGGCAAAACCTCGCTGCTGCGAGCCGGGGTTGTCCCTCGTTTGCGCTCCGGCGTTTACCTGCCGGTGCTGCTGCGGCTCGACTTTTCAGACGAGAAGATCGCTCCAGTCGAGCAGGTAAAACTGGAGACGCTCAAAGCCTCCAGCGAGCACGGAGTTCAGATCGAGCAGACGGCGGCCTTACCTCCAAACGCAACACTCTGGGAGTTCTTTCATGCCAGCGAGTTCTGGGGGCCGCGAAATGACCGCGTCACGCCCATTCTGATGTTCGATCAGTTTGAAGAACTCTTCACGCTTGGAAAAGGCGCTAAGCTCGCCGCTGATTTTCTGGAGCAGCTGGCCGATCTGGCAGAGAACCGTGTGCCTGTCGCGGTTCATCGCCGCATTGAGGAATCCGGCGAGCGGCTCACAATCCAAAGCGAAAGCGCGAATTGCAGGATTGTATTGTCACTGCGCGAGGATTTCGTTTCCAAACTGGATACTCTCCAGCCCGTTTTACCCGCGGTCATGCGCAATCGCTTTGCCCTCAATCCTCTCGACAGTAATCGAGCGCTCCAGGTGATTGTCAATGCAGGCCAGCCGTGGGTAAGCGAAGACGTGGCGCGTGACATCGTAGCTGTACTGGCCCATGCAGGCGAGAGAAAAGATCCCGATCCGCTTGCGGAGATCGAGCCAGCTTATCTGAGCGTGATGTGCCATGAGTTGTTTCTGCGTATGATGGCGCTGGGAAAAGAGAGTATCACCCGTGATCTTGTGGCTCATGAGAAGGGTGAGATCATTGAGGCGTTGTACGAACGCAGCCTGGAAGGGCTAGGCAGCACGGTCCGGCTGTTTGTGGAAGACCGTCTGCTTACCGCGACCGGCTTCCGCGGGACTGTTCCTGCTTCAGAAGCCGCGGCGGAAGGCGTCTCGGCAAGCGACTTAGCCACCCTGGTCGACCGGCGTCTGCTGCGGGTCGAAGAGCGGCTGGGAACCCGTCATGTGGAACTGTCGCATGATCTGCTGACAAAGGTGGTCAAGAAAAGCCGCGATGAGCGGCTGGCCCGCGAGAGGCACGCCGAGGAAGAACGCAAGCACGCGGAACTCAAACGCGCCCTGGCTCGGTCCCATGTGCGCACTGCCGTGGCAGTGGTAGTAGCAATTGTGGCAGTGGCAGCCGCGGTGTTCTGGTGGGCAGCATATGTCCACCCCTTCAAGTCCTACTACAGGGATTTCACGAAGCGCTTTGGCGTCATCAAGCCTTACGGGCGGCTGTCCTCCGAGGCCGTGCGACACCGCCAATCGTCTCTCAGAGTAGTCAAAAAAGGATTTTGGGGCGAAATTTTGGCCATGGAAGCAATTGACAGCACGGGCAGGCTTACCAAGAACAACAATGTGGGGACCTACCTCAACACTGGCTCCGAAGACGAGGATCGCTCGCCCAAAGCGTGCCGTTGGGAATTCGTTTACGACAGCGAAGGCCAGCTTGTTTACGAGACTGCCTGGGATGAAAATCACCGCATGGTATGGGGCTTCACGTATGCACCGTCAGACGCTGCTATGAACTCCGCTAGGAAGAGATCAGATGCAGTTTTGGTAAGAAAGGCGACATTCGTCGGGCCGGGCGGCTTGCCCATGCCACAGAGCAAAAGCCGGGCCGAAATCATTGAATTTCAGTACAACAATAACGGCAATGAGATCCAGCGCCGATATCTCGACAGGGACGGGAAGCCGTCGCCCGGCCCCGACCAGGCATTCGGCAAGGCTCTCGAATATGACAGTAGCGGACGTCAAACTAAAGACACCTCATTGGATAGCAACGGCCACCCGATGAACGACTCCGCCGGCAATGCGAGCTTTGTCGTCGAATATGACCACGATGGCAACCAGGTTACAGGCATCGCTCTTGACGCGAACGGCCGCGAGACGCTTCTTACTCAACGTGGCTGGAGCAAGGTGAGCTTTGGTAATGATCGGTGGGGCAACCTTAGGGAAATGAGCTTTTTCGATGTGAACAATGCGCCGGTGATCGACCAAAAAGAAGGCGCTCACATAGTGAAGTTTGCTTATGACAACCATGGAAATACCACCGAGATGCGCTATTTTGACGTCCAGGGCAACGCCATGGATCGCGTGACGGAACCGAGCTTTCACCGGATGGCATTGGTCTATGATCCGAACAATCGGCTACTGCAGTCTTCTTATTTCGACCGGCGGGGTCAGCCGGTGATAGGGCTGGAAGGAGGTTACGAGGTTCGGTACAACTACGATGCGCGCGGCTTTATGTCAACCTATGCGTATTACGGGCCGAACCAACTCCCCACAAAGGGCGTGAGTGGGTTCCATCTCGCAAGGCTCAAAAGCGATGATGAGGGTAACGAAGTTGAAGCCGCCTTTTTTGGGCCCGATCTTAAGCCCACCCTTAACAATGACCAATATCATTCCGCGCGCTCTCACTACGATGGACGTGGGCGTCTGGTTGACCAAAGCTATTATGGCATTGACGGACAGCCTTGTCTGGATTCAACGGACGGCAGCCACAAGTACACACAAAGCTATGACCGCTTCGGCAATATCTTGGTCACAGCCTACTTTGGCCCGAATGACAAACCTATATTATCCAAGCTTGGATATCATCGCAAGGAGTCTCGGTACAACCAGTTTGGCGAGCCTCGTGAGATCAAATACTTCGATGCCGCTGGGAACCCTGTAGCCGATAAGGAGGGCATCCACAGGGTGGCGTTCAGGTACGACGAACGAGGACTTCTCGTGGAGGAGACCCACTACGGTAAGGTTGACCGGCCCGTCGAAGACGATCGGCTCGCAGAAAATAAAGCTGGCATTGCGCGTATTCGCTATGAATACAATGCCAAGCGACAGCGTACCGTGGTGGAGTACTTCGGAGTCAACGGACCCAAACCGGGCCCGGTGGGCGCGCCGCGCATCTTGACGGAGTACGATGCGATCGGACGGAAGATCCGTGAAACGAAGCAGGATGGCTCTGGACATGAGATCGCCAGCGTTGAACCCGGAACAGTAAGCACCCGCCAAAAACATGACTCTATGGGGCGGGTAATTGAAGAGTCCTATCACGATGAGCAAGGTAGCCTGAAAGCGAACACAGAAGGCTATGCGATTGTCCGCTATGAGCTGGACCAGAATGGAAACCCACTTATAACCCGCTATTTTGGTACAGACGAGAAGCCAGTGATTAGACGTGGCTGGAGCGCCATTCTGCGGAAAGAGTATGACAAGAGTGGACGGGTGGTAAAAGAAGCATACTTTGACTTGAATGACAGACCTATGATCTCACCGGAGATGGGTGTGGCTAGCGGGAGCGTTCAGTACGACGCGAAAGGAAACATGATCGAACTCGCCAGCTTCGACACAAGGGGTGAGCCCCTGGAAGCGCTGAACGGATACGCACGGGTTCGGGTAGTGAAGGATTCCGCCGGCAACAAGCTCGAAACGGACTACTATGATCGGTTCAGCGTTCTCGTTCTTCGGCTAATGGCGAACGGCAACTGCATTCCCTCCGAGGCATCCCTGGCCTTCCTCCGTAACACTGGGAAGACGATAATACCGGTCGTGGCCGAACTCCCCGGCGATAGCAAGAGCATTGCCAAGACAGTTCGTCTCCATATAGGAGATGTCCTCCTGGAGTATGACGGCAGGAGCTATAACGGCCTTGAGTGGACGAAGCAGTTCGACGCGGGCCAAGACCGGATGAGGACACTTTTAGTCCTGCGCAACGGCAAGAGGCTCAGTATTCATGTTCCCAAGGGACAACTTGGGGTCAGATTTATTGGGTGTAACGCTCGAAGCGTAGTTAAATAACCGACTTGCGGCGGTCGAAGATCTAACATTCAAAGCAAAAAAGAAGGACTGGAGAAGCAGGCGTGCTATCCCAGTCCTTCAAAGTGTTGCTGATTTAGGAGAAATTTTGGGTCATCGTTTTTACTGCTGATCTTTACCTCCTTTCTTTCGGTCTAAGTGCTTCGCGCGGAAACGGAGGTGAAGGCGGCCTCCGTTCCGCACGCAGCCAGCGCCCCAGAGGAGGGAAAAGCGAGTGAGCTTGTGCAGGGCTAACTCTGCGCCGGCCATTCGTTCAAAAACTTGCCCCAGACTTGCATGGAAAGATCCGAAGGCCCCGCTGGGGGAAGGTCCTTGAGGGCCATTCGGATCTTTGCATCTGCATCTGCGCTATGCATTGAGTACATGCATTGCGGCAATGCGCTGCGCGGCTGCGCTACGACAACGGCGATCAGTTACAGCCCGGGCTGGGACCACCATCCAAACCTGCGCAGAACTTGGTCAACGGAGAGCCGCCGCCTGCGCCGACTGCTGGAATGGTGATGGTTTGCTCGTTGAGCACTCCATCGGTAATGACCATGCCGTTGGGAACGATCAATGAAGGATGGTCGAAAGGCGCGCTCTGCGAGCGAACACGTTCATCGGTGAGCGACTTCAGGAACGCAACGACTGCTGCTTTGTCATCCGCGCTGAAGCCGGCGCGCTGCAAGTTGGGATCAACATCTGCGGAGGGAAAATCGCCGCCGCGGCTGTAGAAGTCCACAACCTGGTCAAGAGTGGCCTGGCCGCCATTGAGGAAGTATGGACCGGTGAGCTCGATGTTGCGCAGGCTCGGAGTTTTTACCGCTCCGCGCACCGCAACCGGCGCACCAGCGGGAACGGCCGTTCCGGAAAGCTGTCCCATGGAGGCCAGTTGCGCCGCGGAGAGCGAAGCGAGACCTGACGGATCGGAGGCAGCGATTCCCATGTCGTCATCAGTGGGCCTGACGCCGATGTTATGGAAGCCAACATCGTGCCAGCGTCCGCCGGGCAAGCGCTCTACCACGCCGCGAGAGGCTATGCTGGAAATCGTTGCGTCAGTCAATTCGCCGCCGTTGTGGCAGTTGGTGCATCCGCCTTTGCCCTGGAAGCGATCGAGGCCGCGCTGCTCCAAAGTGCTCAAGGCGCCGCGGTTCCCTTCCATGAACTGGTCAAAACGTGAGCTGTCTGACACCAGCGTGGACTCATACATCTGGATAGCCACGCCCCAGAACATGGAGAAGTTATATTCCATCTGCGAATATTCGTCAGTGTTCATGGGCCGGCCCAGATGGATGAAATTGCTGTCCTTGTCCACGATCACGTCTGAGCTCCACCACTTTGGCTGGAACGCGGCCTGGATCATGGAGACATAATCGGTATTGAGGCCGGTGAAAGGATCAGCACTGAGGCTGCCGAGTACGCTGTCTTGGGGCGAGACTTGCTGCATGACCAGCGGCGTGACCGAAAGCATCTTCTTGCCCATCTTTACAAAAGGACGGCCCGTAGCGGACATCTCGACATCGCTGCCCGGAGGACCAACCGCCTGTGAAGCCAGCGCGGAGTTCGAGAGGCGCAGCGTGACTTCATGAACAATGTCCAGACTGGAGGCGTCGGTTTGCAGCAGCGCGGCATTCGGATCACCCGTGCCGAAGGGATTCACGCCGTTGAAAGTGTTCTGCGCGCGGCCATCCCAGAAGTTGCGATAGTTGAAGACCGCGTTGATCACTGGCGGAGCATTGCGCGGCGTGGATCGCCGAACGTTAAGCGGAGCGCCGGAAGGATCAGTGATGGACCAGACGGGATCGGCGACAGATGTTTCATCTTCAGTGCCGAGACCGAAAACCACGTCATTGAAATCATTCCGGAAGACGCCCTGGGACCCGACAATATTGTTGTTGTCAGAAAGCACCACGGAGTTTGCACGGTTGGGATCGGCCAGCTTGTGCAGCGGAAAATCGCTGACGCTGAGCTGGTGGTTCGGGCCAAAGCCGGGATGGAAAATGGTGGAGTCAGCAGACGGATTTCCGTTGCCATCCACGCGACGCAGGCCAGGATCAGCCTGGTTCATGGTGCGGCTGTCAGCGCCGGCATTGAAGTGGCAGGTTGCGCATGCGGTAAAACCGTCACTGCCAAACTGCATCTCCCAGAAGAACGCCTTGCCCAGCGCGATTGCCGCAGCTTTGTCGCGAACAACGTCATTCAGCTCGGCGGCAGTTGGTCCTGGCACAGGCACGGTCTTGAGCGAACTAAGTTTTCTGCCGCCCCTGTCTGCAGTCTGGTTGGCGGTTTGATTGCCGTTCTGTGCTCCGCCTTGATTGCCGGTTTGGTTTTTACCGCCACCGGAATTGCCACCCTTTGACGAGGTACTAACGGTGTTTCCATTGCGACCACTATTTCCGCCGCCGCTGTTGCCGCCACCACTATTGGAGCCACCGCTATTACCGCCACCACCGCCTGAGCCGGATCCTTTGCCACTGGAAAAGGCCATGGCGCAGCATACAAACGCCGTCAGTACTAGGCCGGTTAATTTTTTGCTCATCCTCATGTCTTGACTTCCTCCTGAATTCTAAAAAGGCCAGCCAGAAAACCTGCTAAACGCTCCCAGGCCAGCAAAGGTTCATCGCGCAGCCTTCAGCAATGAACTGGTCAGAGTTAAAGCATTTCTCCGGCCACGCAACAAAGCTCCCTCCACTTGAAGCGCGCGCTCGGCGGATCGTCGCTTTCTGCCCCGTTTTCTGTAGCTTGCAGGGCCGTCGTCATCGGTTGTTTGGCAACAGGCAGTTGCTATTAACAGGCGAATGGAAACCGTCTTCCAGAGATTGAGTGGAACTCGATTTCCAATGGGGCTTAGGCAAAGCAGGCGGATTGATTCGTGCGCCACAAAAAGAATTGGCCGGGACCCGGTATGGCGTCTCCGGTGTTAGTTACGCGAACCAGGATGGCGCACTTTGTGTTTGCAGGAAATTTTCTCTAGATAGAATTTTGCAACGATTGGAATTCATTTTCCACGATCTGAGCGGAATCAAGTTCCTCGGCTCTTCTGTCGAGCCATTCAAAATCAGAAGATGTTCAAGTTCGCCATCTAGTCGCAGTTGGAGGAAGTCAGACAGGAAGTTTTGAACATATTATGAGGTATGACCGTGTGCAGTCGAACGAAGGAGGTTTCTAGATTTCTCGTTTAAGCTTTAAGCTTCAAGCTTCCCGCTTTCGCCTTGGCAATTGAGATTTTCTTCAAAGCTTCTTGCGATAGGGCTCCCTCGATGCGCTTGGGATATTAAACACTCTACCCTTGCGCGTTGCGCAACCCGGGGCCGGTGACCCCTGGAGGGAGGACATGATACTGCTTCATCTTGTAGAGCAATGCTTTATAGCTGATCTTCAGTTGCTTTGCAGCGGCTTTGCAATTCCATTTGGTCGCAATCAAGACGCGTTCAATGATTTTTGGTTCTGCTCTCTCCTTCAAATCCTGCACCATTGACTTTAGCCCGCGGGCGCTGATCAAACAGTCTTCATCGGTAAACTCCATGCCGATTCCAGCGGAACTTTGCTGCTCTTCAAGTTCCGCAATGGCAACAGCTTCGTCCTGAAGCACCATGTATCGCTTGATAAAATTGCCCAGCTCGCGCAGGTTACCCGGCCAGGGGTAGCGCAAGCATGCCCGAATCAAGTTGGGTGAGCAGGCAGCCGGCGAACAATCATATTTTTCTGAAAACTGCTGCATGAAGTGTTTTACCAGGATTGGAATCTCTTCACTCCGCTCACGCAATGGCGGAACATTGATGGTGAAGGCGTTCAACCGATAATACAGGTCTTCACGGAACGCCCGGGCGCTGATGGCTTCTTTCACATTGATGTTGGTTGCGGCCAGCACCCGGAAATTAGAACTCAACGTCGATCGGCCTCCCAACCGTGAAAATTTGCCATCTTGTAATACATGCAAGAGTTTAGCTTGCACCGTGGGGCTCATTTCTCCGATCTCATCCAGAAAAACAGTGCCTTTGTCACAAAGTTCCAGCGTGCCAGGTTTAGAACGGTTGGCTCCGGTGAAGGCGCCAGGCTCGTAACCAAAGAGTTCACTCTCCAACAAGTCTGCCGGCAGCGCCGCGCAATTGACTTTGACAATCGACTTGCCTGACCGCCGGGATAGCTTATGAATCAACCGCGTCAGTACTTCTTTACCCACACCACTCTCTCCCAGCAAAAGAACGGGGATATCCACCTTGGCCACCTGCGCCACCTGGGCGCGGATCTTGCGCATGGCCGGACTCACCGCCAGAAAAGAGATGTCATTTTCCACGTGTTCAAAACGCTCGCAGGATTCGTCGCCGACATCGGGATCGTCCAGGGTTTGTGTGCGACCCGATAGTAGCCGCTCTATTTCCTCAAGAAAGTCCTGCCCTTCGCGCGGCCCGACGATGTAATCGAGCGCCCCCAGGCGCATTGCCCGCACCACTATGCCCACGTCGTTAACTTGGGAAACCACGACAATCTCCAGGTTCGGACTCACGCACCGCCAGACTTCAATCATTTCCAGGCCGCAAAGGTTGTGTTCATCCAGATGGAGCAGAACCAAGTCAAACTGCAACCCGCCTTCGGTCCGTTGCATGGCCTCCTGGCCTGAAACAGTCTCCAATTGATAGTGCGCGCTCTCCAGGAGCTGTGTAATCGCAGCGTCGTAATTGACCAGAAGGATTCGTGCTTTGCCGGAAGGGGACGAAGAACGTTTCATCAAATTTGCTCACCTCGCGATATGGTCACGGATAAAGACCGGAAACTGCCTACCAACCCCACGGATTTATGAATGTAATTGCGGACGGGACAAGCTTCCCTTTCGGAGCGCTCCCGGCACATTCACAGAAATCTGGAGTAAATAAGGAGTCCCACAGCCATTGTGGCTGCTACCTGCAATCGGTTAAGAACCGCATCAATGACCAGGTTGCGCGAGATGTGCCCAGACTAGGCCAAACAAACCGGTGATCATTGCTTAGAACAGGGGGCGGTTTTTTCAACTTTGTATTGCCCCAGGTTCAGCACAAATTCTTTCCTAATTGCGGGTCGTTTGTACTTTAACGGGCTTTATACCCTGATGTAAATTGTTTTCCTCTGCGTTGCCGGGGATACCCAGGCAATAAGCACGTATACACAACAAAATAAATATGTTGCCGGAGATGCATGGTAATCCGGGAATCGAGGCTGCTAGTCGACACGGTTAAATTTTCTAACAATGGGGAGTTCGAAAAAAGGTTTGCCAAGGTTTCAAAAGTCCCTGAGGTCAGCCATCAGGAGTTGTCAGAGTTATTTGGTCCAGCTACAAATCCAACGGCGCGCCTGGGCCTTTCAACTGGGCAAGACGAATATTGCCGATGAATTGGCCGGCCTCAATTCGTTGCGCGCGAGGGTGGTCGGCAACCGAGCATTACAATTTCGATCCCCCTCCAAAACCTGCCGAACAGCCAGTTTCTCGCGATGGCGTCTGGCTATCGATTTAGCGCGGCACATGCAGCCACCGCAGCGGATGCTTAATCCGCCGAAGTTCGCTGAAGAAGGCCGAGACTTGCCGGAAGGCCAATATTCTGTGTTGAATCTATTGGTCACACGCGGGCCGCTTCGGACAGGACCCACACCGAGCCGCCCTGCATTCTGCATTTCCCGCTTTTAACGGTTAACTGTGCTTTTGCCCTCTTCAGCGTGCTCTTGGAAATTCCAGCCTGTTTGGCCTCAGCCATGTCGTCTGTTTCTTTGCGGGGATCAGCCTGGAGGAATTCGCGTAAAAGACCTTGATCTGCTCCATGCCGCTGGACTTCATCGGCTTCGGGTTCGTGTGCAAAAGATTATTCGGCGGCGGTCAGAGATGTGAAAAACATTGCGTTTATTTCCCAAAACGGGAACCTAGTTCCTTTTTGGGAATTTTTTTCCCAATTTGGTCACAAAAGGGGGTGAAAGGCTGTCCCACATAAATAGATTTTAATGAATTACCTCTAATGACTTTGGACCTTTCATAGTGCTCTTTTGCATCGGTCATACCTCGCGTAGAGCGGATCGTCTTGGGATGGATCTGACGACTCCTGAACACAAATCATGCACGCGGCCGCATGTAACAAGGCTGCAGAAAGAGAGAAGGTAAACTATGAAGGTACTTAGAAGCATTTCCGGACCACTTGCCGCAATTGTTCTGTTGCTGGTGATTGCGGAGAATGGCCATGCCTATGGCCAAACACTGCTCAACCAGCAGCGAGTTTATGTGATGGCCAATCGTGCCGACGGCAATACTATCCTCGTATACCATCGAACCGCTGAAGGAGATTTGAGCCTGATCGCAGAGGTCTCCACGGGCGGATTGGGCAGCGGCCCTGGCGAACTTCCCGCGCCCTTCCCGATCGGAATCCCGGCAGGAAATCCTCTTACGACCCAAGATAACCTGGTTTTGACCGAGAATGGCCGCTTCCTGCTCACCGTCAATGCGGGCAGCAATGACATTTCCGTTCTTGCAGTTACAAATGATGGTCTGGAACTGGTGGACAGAGCTCCTTCCGGGGGCGATGTTCCGGTAAGTATCGCTCAACATGGGAAGCTGGTTTATGTAATCAATGAAGGTGAGCTTTCCGCGGACGAGCTTGGAAAAGTGCCCAGCATGACTGGATACTTCATCGACCAGAATGGCCATCTGACACCCATTCCCAATTCTTTCCGGATTACCGGCAGTCCCGATGCGCAGCCGGCCGAACTGCTTTTCAGCCCGGACGGCAACTGGCTGTTCATTACCGATAAGTTCGCGGAAACCTTTATTCATGTGCTGCAAGTGAACGGGGATGGCACCACGCAGGATGTAAGAAATTATGTGGCCAACGTTCCTGCTCCTTTTGGGGCGGCTTTCACCCATGACCATATCCTGGCCGTTACTGAAGCCAATGCCAAATTCATCAATGGACAACGCGCGGGCGTGCCGAACGGCGCGAGTGTGTCTACTTATCAATTCAATCCCAAAGATGGGACCATGACGCCGATCAGCCTGTCGGTGGGAACCTTGCAGACGGTGTCTTCTTACATCCGGTTTACGCCGGACGGACGCTTTGCATTTGTCTCTGGCAAAGGCAGCGGCGCCATGTCCTCGTTCACCGTTTCGCCCAATGGAGAGATAACACTGCTTCAATCCACCGCAGCTCTTACCGGAGGCACATTCAGTGAGCCTATCGATGAGGACATTACGCCGGATGGCAAATTCCTGTACGTAGTAACCCCAATGGCAGCACTGGGCAATACTTTTTTTCTCCCCATCCCGTCCAATGCCGCCGCTGTTATGGGCTATCGCATCGGCGAGGATGGGTCCCTGACGCCAGTCACCAGGGTCGACGGACTTCCTCTCTCGGCCGTTGGTGTTGTAGCGCGCTAGGCATGCTTTCAAAAATGCATACCTAGTGTTGTTGTCGGAGAGCAGTGAACGCAAGTAACTCTCCTGGGAAGGGCTTTGAATCCGGCGGCAACCGGATTCAAAGCCTGCGCCCACACTGGCGCCAGGACTCGTAAGGGCATTCTGCGGGATGTCGGCCGCCGCGGAGACGGGATCTTCAGCCGTTCTCCTGACCGCACTCGATCCACTTACCATGCCAAATCTTGCTCCGTGCCGCACTATCTCTCGCTGCGGCCATTAATTTCGACATCAAAGCATTTGCAGACACTTACCCATCGGAGCAGCCCATCGGGCCGCTCCGGGAAACTCCTTATTTTGCCGCGCCTGATACAACCGGCCGGTACAAAGGCTTTTCAGCAGCCTGCGAACTCTTACGGCCCCTGCTGAAGCCTCGCCCTGATGCAATTTCGCCCAAGAAGAATTTTTTCGCAACCCAACTCACATCGTCAACGCTGAGCCAGGGTTTGCAGGAATTCCCGCAAGGCAGTTCCGATCTCCTGCGGAGAATCTTCTTGCAGGAAGTGCACGCCTTTGACCGTGACTTCGCGCTGGTTGGGCCAGGTGCGGCAGAATTCAAGGGTGCGTCCGCGAACGATGGCTCCGGGGTCGCCGGCGATGAAGAGCTTGGGTATCTGGCTTTGCGACATCGCCTTGCCGTAGCTCTCGACGATGGCGTGAACATCGGCGGGTTCGCCCTGGATGGGGATCTGGCGCGGCCAAACCAGCGTCGGCAACCTGTCCTCTCTTTCGCGGAACGGGGCGCGGTAGGCGGCCATCTCCTCGTCGGTCAATTTACGGAACATGCCGCGGGGCAGGATGGTTTCCACAAAGAAATTTCCGTCGAGCACCATCTGCTCGCCCTTTTCCGAGCGCAGAGCCCGAAAAAGCGGAGCAGCCTCGCGGAAGTCGTCCCAATCGCGGGGCATGGCGATGGCTTCCATATACGCGATAGCCTTGATCTGGTCGGGATAACGCGCGGTTCTGTGGAACCCAACTGCGGAGCCCCAATCATGCATCACCAGGGTCACATTGCTTGTCACATTCAACGCCTCAAACCAGGCATCGAGGTAATGGGCATGATCAAGAAACCGGTACGCCTTGCCCGGCGACTTCCCGGATTTTCCCATCCCCACCATGTCGGGCGCCAGGCAGCGTCCCATGTCGCTAAGATAAGGGATGACGTTTCGCCACAGGTAAGAAGATGTGGGGTTTCCATGCAGAAATACAATCGGGTCTCCCTTTCCGGTGTCGACATAACTTATCTCGGTGTCGAGCACTACGACCCGTTGCCTTGGATGAACATCCGACGAACTGATTTGAGGATTAATCATCTTTTCCCTACTGATGGGTGACCCGCGTCTCCATCAAAATTATCCATTTACGCTTTCAATGCGGGCTCGACGCGATCACGGTAGAGCTTACGAATGGAGCCCGCTACAAGGTCCGGGGCATCGCACATGGGGAAGTGATTGCCTTTGGCAACAACTATCTGGCGCGCATCAGGGTAAAGTTGTTTCCAGCGCGGCTGGAACCCTAGCGGATCGTTGTTTTCGCCGAAAATTGTGGTCAGCGGAAGCCGCTTAAATGGACCGGCAAGCGCATGTTCCACCTGGTCATAGATCGTCTCCGATTTACGGGCATCACGCATGTAGGAATGGAAGGCACGAATGCCCTGACGCCCTATGCCTCTGAAAAACGCTTGCCGGCTGGGTTCATCCAAATTGCGTCCAACGCCGAAGGAACTCTTGGTGATGTGGGGAGCAAACTGCGTCAACACATCGAATTCGCGCATCAATGTGCTGCCCATCATGGTGAGCATGGCGAGAAAGGAGATGCCAGAAGGTCTCCAGGCAAAAGCATTTACGGCGCAGAGTGCCCGGATTCTCTCAGGAGTGCGCGCCGCGCCGGCGATTCCGGAGAGTCCGCCCAAATCGTGGAAGACAAGGACAATATCACGAAGACCAAGCTCACAAATGACCGCCGTGGCTGCCCGCGAGGCCCGTTCCAGGCTGATGCTGTCTACCGTTAGGCGTTCACTTTGCCCGGTTCCCGGCGCGTCAAAGCAGACGCAACGAAATTCGGAAGAGAGGCGCAGGATGACATCGCGCCATATAAAAGACCACATTCCGGTATGCACGAACAGCAGGACCGGCCCTTTGCCGACATCGGTCACGGCCAGCCTGCAGCCTTCAAATTTGAGGGAAGCCGTCTGGAACGGCCAAACACTTTCCGGAAGCCATTCCGGGCGAGGAAGAGGAGATAGGACACCGGTTATCGATTTCTGAATCTGGTCTTGCAGATCGCGCCGGTTCGGCAGGCTGGCAAATAAACTCATAAAAGTCCCCCTTATCAGGTTGGCTAAGTACATGTACGGTCATTTATTGACTAGTCATTCATTTGAAGAAAAAAATTGGGGAAATTTTAGGTGCTGCTCCTTATAAGCTTTAGCAGGCGGATAAGTCCATTGAGTTCGGGCGGAGCGAGCGAGCGCACCGCCTGGCTGGCCTGCTCTTTCAATGGAGCGTCAAGTTCACGGAGCAGGGTGAGGCCGACCGGAGTGATATAACAGAGCACTTGCCGCCGGTCGTCCGACGGACGTTCGCGACGAACAAGCTTCTTCATCTCAAGCCTGTCAAGCAACCTCGTTATTCCCGGCGTTTGCTCGATCATGCGCTCGGCAATATCCAACGTCGGAAGCCCTCCTGGATCAGCGCCCCGTAAAATACGAAGCACGTTGTATTGCTGGTTTGTAATGTCATGCTGTTCAAAGACATGCATACCGAACCGCCGTACATATGCCGCCGTTCGCAATATCTCAATCACAACTTCCTGCTGCAGCGAAGGACTCTTAAGTTTTCGTTCTGCGTGTCCTCCCTGCTCTGCTGCTGGATTTGGCAAGGACTTCATTACATCAGTCTAACGATCACTCTAAAGGACAGCAAACATCAGTCCGTCCCTTTATCGCGCACAGAGCCGCTGCGGAAATCGCTTCTAATTTTGTTCAGGCCGCAGGTACGGGTTCCATTTCTTTCTTGCGCCGCCGCAATTCGACATTGAGAGCAATCACAGAAACGATCAACAGCACAATTTCCGGTGCCAGGACAGGGATGTTTTCCTTTACAGAATTATCAAGCACCATACCAATGCTCCTTACGACAAGGGCAAGAGCATCAATGGTTAAAACCATGTAAATGCCGAGCAATATCCTCCGCCGGGAAACCAAACAAGTCAGGAGGATGACGGCAAAGGCCAGAGGAAATGCTCCAAAACCTACTCGGGCCACAGTGATGCCCCCATTCGAACTGAAGACAATGCCTCTTGCCGCCGCCGAATGTACGGGATCGAGGAGGAACCTTGTACTGATCGCAGTAAAGATGGCCGTGGCGGCGACGAGAGGAAATCGGCTCACCCAGATTGCGACATTCCCGGATCTTGACGCAGATTCTCCAGGGTAGTTACGTGCCGTGGTAACCATTCAATCTCCTGTTTTTTTGCGCTATGTCGAGCCAGCATCCGCCGGGCTCGCTGTCATCTATATCCAGCCACTTCCAAATCACTACACCGAACGGAAGGGCAGAGAGAACCACATTTCCGCTATGGAACCCGATTTTTTCAGTTCTTCATTGTTAAGACTGCCGAAAAGATGTATTTGTGACATTTTCAAGAGTGAATTATCAGCTTTTTGCGAGCTTCTACAGGCAGTAGTAAATGGCAAAATTCCCGCTGGACGCGTTCATCCCTTTTTTGAGAAGGCTGAAAATTTTAAGAAGTCTGAAATCTGGTCATTTCCAGACACTTTACTGTCCATGTTCCCAGGATGATAGCGGAGTCACTTCAAGTCTTTGAATGACTGGTTCCATCCCGCAGGCGAAACTCAGCTGCTAGGCAATAGTTCGGAAGCTTTTCTCGCGTCGTGAAAAATTGAAGGAGGCCGCCAGGGCTTTGCCGCTGGGTTGATTCGTACGGATTTGCCCGGCATGGACCATGGTCCATCACGCGAGACAGAGCATGCCATTTCAAATCATGGTAGTCGCCGAATCCCAATCGAGAGACTCGGGCCTCGTCCTCTTCTTCTTTTGCCCTTTTCACGGCGAATGTGTCCAGATGCGCATCATCCGCAATGAATGTTGTATTTCCGCTGCGCGCACAGTTCGCGCAAATGACTCCAGAGAGCATGCGGCCTGAGGCTGATGGTTGGATACGGTGCGGGAATGAGCGCCAGCGCCATGGCTGCGTGCTGCTCCAGCCCTGGGCCCATTTGCGCACATGGTGGTGGGAAACAGGAAGCCGTGGGGCACTTGCCTCACGCATGGAACGTCCACCCTAATGCCCTCTCTGCTCGATACATTCTTTCGCATGTTGCAAGCAGACAGGCTGACATTGCGGGCTTTTCATTGGCCCGAAAGTTAATAAAAAGGAGAGAACATGAAAGCAATAACGTTTGTTCGGGCAGCCTTGGCCTTGATGGTTGTTATAGCAGGTTTTATTTCGCCGGCGGGCCGAGCTGTTGCCTTGGAAGACACTGTCGCCGGAAGCGGCAGAGTCTATGTAATGACGAATGCGAGCGACGCCAACGTGGTTGTAGTTTATCGCCGCGCTAATGATGGCTCACTCACACGTCTGCAGGAGGTTTCCACCGGAGGCCAGGGCAGCGGCGTGGGCGTATTGCCTTCGCCTCTACCGGCCAATCCGGGGCCGGATCCGCTGCAGTCGCAGGACGCAATGGTGATGACAGCGGACGGCCGTTTTCTGTTGGCGGTCAACGCGGGCAGCAACGAAATATCCTCCTTCGTAGTGACTGAAACCGGTCTGCGGCTGGTCTCCAAGGTCTCAAGCGGCGGCGTTTTTCCGGTAAGCATCGCCGAACACAGGGGCTTGGTATATGCCTTGAATGAGGGCGAGAGCCCCGACCAAACGGTGGGTGGAACCGCCAACATCGCCGGCTTCCGGCTGAGTTCCCGCGGTGAGTTAAATTCGATTGCAAACTCAAGCAGGACCATCGGTGTCGATACCGGCACTTCCGACATCCTGTTCAGCCCGAGTGGTGACACCCTCGTCGTGACGGAGATGTTCACCAACAAGCTCGATGTATTCCACGTTTCCGCGGACGGAACCTCGGACAGCAAGACGAGCATCACTTCCAACAATCCAACTCCCTTTGGGGCGACTTTCAGGGACGATAACACTCTGGTCGTAACCGAAATCGATGTCATTACCGTGAATGGCCGCCGCATGGGCGTCCAGAATGCTTCGACCATGTCGAGCTACAAGCTGTCCGGCGGCTCGCTTCAGACCATCAGCAATGCCGTTCCCAGCAATAGAACAGGAAGCTGCTGGGTGCGCTTCAGCCGTGATGGAGGGTTCGCCTACACCGGCGACACCGGCAGCGGCACTATCTCGATTTATAAGGTAGAGGTGAATGGCGCGCTTTCTCTTGCCGGGTTCGCCAACAGCGGTGGAGCTTTCAGCGCTCCTCTTGATCTGGACGTTACTCCGGACGGCCGGTTCATCTATGCGATCACTCCTTTCGGCTTGATCGCCAATTCGCCGCCCATTCTGCCCGCCCCCGCGAATGCAGGACGCATTCAGGGATTCAGGATTGAAAGCGATGGAACTTTGACTCCGGTGGCCACGGTCGGCGATCTCCCATTCAGTATGCAGGGAATCGTCGTCCGCTAAAAGAAACCGGCATTACGTCGCCATCTCTACAAAGCAGAAATGCAAGCATTCTGCTTTTGATGAAAGACATATCAAAGCCGCTGGGTCTTTCCCAGTAAAGAAAGTGAGAGGAAAATGTACTCGTTACGAGCCATTCAAAATAGGCTGATGGTGGGTGTGGCCATGTTCATTTCCGTTTTTTCTCTGAGCGTCCAGGCCGTGGTCCATGATGCAGGGAATACGACAATTCCCAACAGGGTTTATGTCATGTCAAACCTGGGCACGGGCAACACCGTGCTTGTGTATGATCGCGCCGATGATGGTGCACTGACATTTGTTCAGGAAGTCTCCACCGGCGGTTTGGGGAGCGGAGCCGGCGAGCTCCCTCCGCCATTACCGCCTTTCCCCGGGCCGATTCCATTGGATTCTCAGGATGCGCTCATCAAAACCCAGGACGGCCGGTTCCTGATCGCAGTGAACGCAGGCAGTAATGATCTCTCTGTTCTGGCAATCAACGCCGCTGGATTGATCCTGGTCGATAAGGTTCCTTCCAACGGCAGCTTCCCGGTCAGCGTGACTGAGCACGGCGGTCTCGTGTATGTCGCCAACGCCGGCCAGACACCCGATGAATTCCCCGGCGCGTTCCCGACGATTGCCGGCTTCCGCCTGAATGGAGATGGCGCCCTGCATCCGATTCCCGGTTCCAGAAGGACCGCAGGGCCAGCAGACGCCAGCGCCGCCGACATCGTGTTCAGTCCCAACGGCCAGATCCTGGTCATGACGGAGCTGAATGGAAATGCGGTGGATGTATTCCGTATGGGAAATGACGGCCGCCCGGTGGACGAAATCAGAATGCCCGCGAACAGCCGTACGCCTTTCGGCGCAGAATTTACCCGCGGGAACATTCTGGCGCTTGTGGAAACAAACGATACTTCGCGCCGCCTGGCCGTAGATCAGGGTACCAGCATGTCGTCTTATCGCATGGCCGATGACGGTACCCTTGTACCGGTCAGTAAAGCGGTTCTCAGCGGTGAAACCGCGGCCTGCTGGATACGTTTCACTCCGGACGGTCAGTTTGCATTTGCCATCAATGCCGGCAGCGGTTCCATCTCAACGTTCAGGCTTGCCGCTGATGGAAGCCTTTCACTGGTCAACGCGGTCACGGTTGATACCGGAGGTCCGTTCAGCCTGCCCATCGATGCCGACATTACGGCTGATGGCAAATTCCTTTACGTTGCCGCCGCTCTGGACGGTCTGAATGGCGTGCCTCGCATTCCCCTGCCCATCAATGTTGCTAATATCCAGGTGTACCGGATTGGCGTTGATGGTTCCCTCACACTGGTCAGCAAAACCACAGGTGTTCCGTTTACTACAGAAGGTGTTGTGGCCCACTAAAACCATCAAATGAACCCTGAGGGACAGATGCAGCTCTGTCCCTCTTTTTATTGCCCGCAAAACAGCAAAGATGGGTTAACCAAGGCAGGAAAACTACCTGTCCGATTCCCTGATCTTCCACGATCGCCCATCCCTTTTCATTTCCAATTTTGATGTAGATTGAGTTGGCTTCCCTTCCCTCATCTTTCATGTAGTCCCAATCGTTATGTGACCCAATTCGTTCAATCGATCCCCGATCACGAGACTGCGAGAATCGCAGATGAAAGAGAAAGGCGGTAATCTCCATGAAAGAGACAGTGATTTCATGAGGAAGTCGGTTCGATCATCCGAGTAAACTTTGGTTGTTCCAAGACGAAGGCTTGGGGAAAAGGATTCGCTTCACTCGCCTGGGGGACCATAGGCGATGAAGGAGGTTGCAAGCGATCCCGGCTTTCTAAATTGTCCGTGTCGTGGAAAAACAGAATCCGTTACCTTTGGGCTGATAACGGATCTCCCGAATGATGTGTAGAAGAATATGAAATTTCCCCGGGATCACCGCGCTGACTGCATCTTGGGGAAGGTGCGGAAAAATGCTAATTGCCGACTTTCCCCGCTTGCGGTTGCAGAGCGGAGTATGAAGGTGTGGAAGCCTGATTCATACTCCACAAGACTTGAGGATGGCGCAGCCAGGCGCCGGCCCAGATAATGGCCAGGATCATGGCAGGCTGAATGAAGGGCTGGCCATGCTGAACGTGAGTGGCAATGGCGCCTCCCATGTAAGCTGAGACCAGCAGCAGGCCGATGGAGCGAGTAAACGGGAAGAGAAATAACAAAGCGCTTGCGATTTCGGTGACAGCGATCATCGTGAGCCGCTCGCCGTCAAACCCCATCGCGCCCAGCTCATTCACCACCTTCGGCACGTGCGCAAGTTTTGCGCCGGCGCTGCCAATCAGCACGATCGATCCCAGACAGATCAGCACCAGGCCTGCGATACGGCGGCCTTTGCCAACCGAAGCGTTAGAACTATCCATTTTCAGCTCCTTTTAATCATATGAATGCGCATTTACGCCCGGCTCCGGATCAATAGGCTTACTTTTCCGTTTTTGTTTGCGCATGCCGGTAAACGTATTTTCTTTGGCCGCCGCCATGGTGCGGCAGATATTACACCTTGGTGTGCTCAAGTTCCGTGATGACGTTCGCATTGCGGCGCGGCGTGAAAAAATTCACCAGGTTTCCATCAGGATCGCGGAATAACATTGAGCGGTTTCCCCATGGCTGGTCTTTTGGTTCAAGCACTATTTCGCGTACAATCCGGCTGAGCCGTTCGCGCTCTTTATTCACATCCTCCACTTCAAAATCCAATACCATGGAACGGTGGCGCCCGGCGTGGTGGCTTTTGCGCCATGCTCTTCCATTTTTTGCTGGCTTGAAATGGCAAATGCTCCTTCGGGTGTCCGGAATTCCAGATAGTCGCTGCTGCCTTCCGGCGCGATCCCGGTCACTTCCTGATAAAAACGGGCCAAAGCTTGAACATCTTTTGTGACAATTCGCGCATGTCTTAATTTCATGGTTTACTCTGTTTGGAATAGCGGATAGAACCCGCCCTTTTTTGATTTCCCGTATGTGTCTGGTTGGGCAGTTACCTTTCTGAAAGACAACCCAAGCATCAGATTTGTGACAATGAGAGCGACTGGTCGAAATTGAAATGATTGTGGGTGATATATGCTTTTACACGCTTCGCGATTTTACGGCACTCCGCCTCGTCCTTACCGAGGGCCTGGGCAATCTGAGAATATTCATATCTGAAAATCGTCCGCAACAGAAAAACGATGCGTTCGGTTGGCGTCAGCCGGTTCAACATCATGATAAATGTAAGAAAAATGGAGCTGGCGGGCGAACCATCGAACAAGGAACAATCTTTCATCTCTACCGCCTGTGTAGAGGAAGGTGGCGCTTCCGCCGGGCTCTGCAAGCGGTCAACACAAAGGGCAGCCAGCGTAGTCACAAGGAAGCTACGGGCGGTTCCGGTGCTATGGTCCGGCTTCTGCAACCAGAGGTGAAGCGTTTCATTTATCATCGCCTGCGCATCGGAGGCAGTCCCCAGGATGGTATAGGCAATAGAATAAAGTAGTGGACGATAGTGATCAAACACCTGCACGAATTCGGCAGACGAATTTTCTTCGATTCCCCCAGCCTTAGTCTTTAAATTCCGTGAACAGCGTTTTGTCATTCCAGTATTCCTGGAAGATATGCATTTCTAAGCTGCGCGAGAAAGGTGGCATCGGGGCCTATCTTAGAATGAACATATTTGCCCCGCAAAAATCCAGCCTGTGCACCTTTTAGGTTATGACCGTCGCCAGGGACATCTTGTGACAAATCAGAAAGATATTTTGAATTTCCGAAAAATGAAAGAGGCATCATAACGTTGCAGGGTGGCCGAAGGCCTCTTCTTCAGGCATCAATGGAATGCGGCACAGTCTGCAGCTTGTCGGGGTTGCGCAGGATATAAACCTTGCGGATTTGCCCACCCAATATATCAAGAGCCAGGACCGTCTCAGCTCGTCCATCTAAATATGTAACAATGCCAGGCTGGCCGTTGACCATTGCAAACTTGACTACCGCTGCCTCTGGCCTGAATTTTTTATTGCCGTAAACAACCAAGCGTGTGGCATTCAAAGCGCCGTACACCGGATTTACCGTTGCCGAGGCCTTTCCGCCTCCGTCGGTATGAATAATGATGTCCTGGGCAAAGAACTTCAGCAGGCCCTCAATGTCACCGCGCGAGGTTGCGGCCATGAACTCCCGTACCAGCTTCTCTTTCTGCGTTGGGGAAGCATCAAAGCGGGGACGGATTTCCTTGATGTGCAGTCTGGCCCTGCGGAAAATCTGCCGGCAGTTCACCTCGGTCTGGCTTACAACGCGCGCGATTTCGAAATATTCGTAGTCGAAAACCTCGCGCAGGAGGAATACGGCGCGCTCCACCGGAGACAACCGCTCTAGAATCACCAGAAATGCTATCGAGAGGGATTCGTCCATTTGGGGCAGCATGGAAGGATCGCTCTCCGGGGTGGACACCACGGGCTCCGGAAGCCATTCCCCGAAATATTGCTCGCGCTGCACGCGGGCTGATTGGAGTTGATTAATGCACAGGCGGGTGATCACAGTTACCAGAAATGCCTTGGGACAGCGAATATCAGCCTCTGCAGATTGCTGCCACCGTAAAAAACTCTCCTGTAGCATATCTTCCGCGTCAGACATGCTTCCCAGCATGCGATAGGCAATCGAGAGTAACAACGGTCGGTACTGGAGGAATGTATCCAGACGCTGATCAGTGCGCATTCCGGTTAAAGGTACACCAATACTTGTGGTTGCGGATGCCATTCTTTGCATGTTCCTGATCAATAATCTGACCCAGCCGTTATTTTCCAAGACTGGTTAGTTCTAAGACCGCTAAGATCGTAAATTGTGACAAACCGGTCGAAAAAACTTTAATTCCCGTGAAAATCCGGAAATTCTTGCTAACTACATCCAAACATCTGGCGAAACTACCCTTAGGCTAAGGGGACGGCCCCTGACTCCGTCCCCTCCGAACAGCATGCCGGCGGTTAGCGGGCGACAATACCCTGCATGCTGATAGGAAACCCACTTACGTCTGATACATGGGTCAGGGCCCCATCTTTCTCGATCCTGTATCCCTCAACCGTGCCGATAAATGAAGCAATGACGTATAGGAATTTGCCGTCGCGGCTGATATCCAGATCGATGGGAACACTAGCAAAGCCTCCGGTATCGGCTGCGACCGCCGCCAACAGGGTGAGTTCCCCTGCCGGCGACACACTATAAGAAGATACGCTTCCGCTTCCGGTGTTCCCGGTATAGGCAAAACGTCCGTCTGGGGTAAACCGGATCCAGCAGTTTGATGTCTGGAAATTGGGCACCGCTTTGCTGATCGGTTCCAGCGTGTCGTCATCCGTAATGCGGTAAGTCGAGGTGCTGGAGCCGCCGGGGGTCCCAGTCTGCGCGGACTGCATGTCACCTTCGGTTATGGCCATGATGCGATGATGCGTGAATGCAATCGCCAGGGGTGTCCGGTTATTGGAAGGAAAGCGGCTAAGCGCTCCCGTGCGTCCATCGTCCTGAAGATGGAAAACGTCGATGAAATTGGCAATCGTTTCGGCCACGATCAGCAAGTCGCCATCAGGTGTGATGGCTACCTTGCCTGGAGCGGCGCCAGGACTTCCGATCGTACGGGTGGATCCCGGAATAGCACTCAGCTTGCCGTCATGGGACAGAAAGAAGCCCGTAATGCTGGCCTCGCCCAAAACGGAATTGGTAGGGCTTTGTCCCTGGTTGACCACGTAGACCAAGCCATGTCTCGTGGCGACGCTTACCGGGAAGATCCCCTGCGTTGACGCTTTGTCCACCAGTTGCAGCCCTTCCTGCGTAACCGCCAGAACGGAGAGATCATTGCTTCTGGGATTCGCCGCGAGCAGGAACCTGCCATCTTCCGTAAGGGTGATCGCGTCCGCGGAATTGAGAGGATCAGGTCCTGGCCCGGGAGGAAATTGGGGAGGCCGAGGACCGGGGCCGCTGCCGCTTCCGCCGGTCAAGACTTCTTGTAACCTCGTCAACGTGCCGTCTGCGGCCCGATGCAGCACAGCAACTGTGTTTACCGGGGCCTGGTTCGTCAGAACATAGACCCTGCTATCCTGCGACTGACCGCTATCATCGTCCTGAACTGCGGCTTTGGCCCAGGAAGATAGTGAAAAGCATGCCAGCAATGCGAGCAACAGCGTTAGACCTGGAACACTTTTAACCGCTCTTTTCAGCTTCATTGGTGTGTCCTTTCTGGCGCGAGTCTGGAACAGTGCGCCTTCCAACTCAGTTTGTGGACGGCAGGCCAAGTGACCGGCCGCGGAATATCCGACGCGAAAGAACGGTTTGTATCCAACTTTCTTAACAATCATTTCCATACTTGCAACAATCGCTGCCCGCGGCTCACCGGTGCGCTTGCTGGAACAGGCCTCAGCGCCCAGCATCGGGTCTTTAGTAGTTGCCCAGCCCACCACAGACATTGATCGCCTGGGCAGTGATAGCGGCGGAATTGTTCGAAGCCAGCATGACCGCCAGGGGCGCTATCTCATTGGGCTGCACATAACGGCCGATAGGAATCCGGGCTTCAAACCGACGCAATACTTCTTCAGAATCCACGCCCCAGATGCGGGCATAGTTGTCGCGCGCGGTCTTGGCCAGATCGGTCTCAACGAACCCGGGACAGATGGCGTTGACCGTGACACCGCTTTTTGCCAGCTCAAGTCCCAGGGACTTTGAGAAGCCCACCACCCCATGTTTTGACGCCGTATAGGCCGCCGCCAACTGCACTCCCTGTTTGCCGCCGGTAGAGGCCATATTAATGATGCGTCCCCAGTTCTGCTTGAGCATTCCCGATCGGGCCAGCACGGACCGGGTCATCCGGTAGGTGCCGTTCAGATTGACCTCGATCACATCGAACCAGACTTTTTCTGGGGTGCTCACTGTAGGCCCGCCCCCGCCGCGTCCGGCATTGTTTACCAGGATGTTGATCTCGCCCATCTGCTCCATGGCGGTATCCAGGCATTTGTCCACTGAGGCTTGGTCGCGCACATCAAGAACCGCTCCGTGGATATGGACTCCATTGCCATGCTGGCCTTTCAGAAATTCGGCCTTGATTTCCTCGATCCCCTTTCCGACGCTCTCTTCCGTCTGTCCGGTGATAAACACTGAAGCGCCTTCACCCAGGAAGGCCAGAGCAATGGCGCGTCCTATCCCGCGCGCGCCTCCCGTCACGATCGCCTTTTTTCCAGTTAACGTCATATCTTCTTCTCCATGTAGTTCTTCATTCCAGTCAGGTCACCGATCATGTTCTGCGAGATCCGCGCCCGTACCGCATCTTCTTGCGCAAGATCCGCGAGTTCGAATTTGTGCGCCACGCGTACTCTGGTCTTTCTTCTTCCTTCCGGTTCAAAAAACCATGTGCCGGCAAGCGCCTTGATGGGAGCGCGCGGCGTCAGGCTCCAGAACCGGATGGTTTTTGCTTCGGGCAGGATCTCCCGCCGGGAGCGCCAGCTCACAACGTCATTGCCAAAGTTGGCCGTGAGCTCGATTTCCTGGTCGCCATGGCTTTCGCGCAGGATTCTGGCTTTGTGCACGGCCGGCATGAATTCAGGCCAGCGGTTCAGGTCGGCGCAAAGCTCAAAACACTGCTTCCAGGGTTTGGAGATAACGATGTCATGCTCCGCCGCGAGTAGAGGATGCAATTGCGCGCCATTGCCGGCAGCCATTTCCTGGGAAAGCCCCTCGATGACATTGGACAGTTCAAAGAGTTGGGGATTACCGCGGGCCACCGTATGCACTTCCGCCACATGCTGCTGCGCCGCAGGTTGCTGCCACATGCGGTTGAAATCTTCTCGTGAGCGCCACTGGACGAAATTGGCCACGTAGTTGCCCGCGATTCCGCGATACACGCGCGCCGCAACAAAGCCGGGCTGCTGCCGCATGGTCTCTGTTGCTGCCTGGCTTAGAATTTCGATCAATCTCTCCTGTTTGTCCGGTTCAACGGGAAAAACATTGATCAGGGTCAGCTGATTTTCCGGGTTATTCATATTTATCCATCCCGGCGCTCAGTCCTTGAACATCGCTACAACGCGTGTCCAGCCGGCGCTCGCTTTTGTAACTTTGATCGGAAAACACATTACGGTAAAACCGAAAGGCGGCAGCATATCCAGATTCGTGAGTTTTTCAATCTGGCAATATTCCTGCAAACGTCCCGCATAATGCGAAGGCCAGATGCAATTCATGTCCTTCGTCCGTTGAAATTCGTTTCGCATATAACTGAAGGGCCGGTCCAAGCCCCAGCTATCGGTCCCGATTATCCTCACTCCCTGTTCCACCAGCCACAAGGTTGCTTCGCGTCCCAGGCCAACGCCTCGCTCCGGATAAGACTTGTCACCCCACCATCGCGCCGCCCCAGTCTGCAACAGCACGATGTCGCCCGGCTGCAGACGATAGTCAATTTTGCGTAGGGCGTCTTTCAGATGCTCGACGGAAATTTCCGCTCCTTCCTCCAATTCCGTGAAGTCAAGCACAATGCCATGGCCATAGCACCACTCCAGGGGAACTTCATCGATGGTGCGTGCCGGGCGGTCCTCTGATATCGGCCCATAATGCCAGGGGGCGTCCATGTGCGTCCCCGCATGAGTGATCAGCCGCACTTCTTCTCCGGCCCAGCCCAGTTTGTCTGGAAGGTCGTCCGCATTGAGGCCAAAGATACCCCCCATCTGCTCGGCCCCTTCTCGATGTGTAAAGTAGCGAAGCTGGACCGGTATGACCTCACTTGCCGAGTCTTCGATGGAAAGACTCAGGTCAATGAATTTTTTGCCGGCGATATTCATCAGATCACAGCCACAGATTTATTTTTGTGCAGCAACCATGTCGTCATCCAGTCGCCCATGTGTGGCAGGCATTCATTGAAACGGTCCGAACATACGTGTTCTGATCCTTCCAGCACCATGGTTTCAACCGGCCCCCGGGCCCATGCCTTCATCGCCTCAATCTGGTCTAAGTCCACTAGGTGGTCGGCCGTGCCGTGCACAATCAGCAAGGGCGCCGTCATCTCCCCGCTCTGCGCCTCCAGGTCCACATAAGGATTGATCTCGCTCAGATTGGCATCCGTGGCCAAGCCAAAAGCGTTTTTGACGGTAGCGGCGGCAACGGGCGGCAGCTTCGGCAGGATCCTGTTATCGTGAAATCCTCCGATGCTGATGCAGGCGCTTACGCGAGGATTGGCGGCGCTGGAAAGGCATGCCAGGTATCCGCCAAAGCTCACGCCAAAACAGCCGATTCCGCCCGCCTGAACGCGCTGATCGAAAGTAAGGAACTGGATCACACTGGCAACCGCTTTTTCGAATCCCACGGTCATGGACGAACGTCCATACAGCTCGCCCTGCCCTGGACCGTCGAAATAGAACACCGAGCAGCACCGGTTCAGGAAAACCTCGGCAAAATGGTGCAGCTCTACTTCTTTCGCGGAATCCAGCCCACCGATCAGGATCACACACGACCCTCCCGGTCTTCTGACCCGCAGATAGCCAGGAAGGTTCATGCCCTGAAACGGTACTTCACAGCGGATCACCGGAGGGTCCGCGAGCGGCGCATACTTGGCATATGCCTGCCTGCATGCCCGGCGCAGGCTTTCCTTCAGCAGCGAATCATGGAGCCGCAACTGTGCGTAGTGATAGTGAGCGGCGGCGCGCAGCCACTGCTGCCGAGGAGTTTCCAGGGAACCTGATTTGTACGATTTGTCCCCCGAAGCTTCCCAGTGCTCTCCCAGATCGGCCATGGCGCGGGCAAATGAGGTCCAGTCGTTGACGCGGCTGGTGATCCGTTCCAGATCGCCATAACCAATACCGAAGCTCAGAAGCCTCGGATAGAGGGAACGAAAGTTGAGTGCCAGATTCTGTTCCGCCATGGAGTCGCCCCTATTGAACGTACTTGCGAAGAACCAGTGCCGCATTCAGCCCGCCGACCCCACGTGTGCTGCACATTACGGCATCGAGGGGCTTCTCTTCCACAGATCGGCTGAAGTTCGCGGGTCCCAATTCCGGATCAGGCTCGTCCAGGTTGATCGTGGGGATTACGGCATTGGATTGCATCATCCGGCACGCCAGGGCCACATCAATGGCCCCCGCGGCGGCCAGCGTATGACCGAACATCGATTTCGGCGAGCTGATGGAAAGGTTCTTCCTCGCACCGTCAAAAACCGCGCGGATCGCGAAGGCCTCTGCACTGTCATCAGCGATGGTGCCCGCCCCTTCGGCACTGATATGGTCAATGTCTTCCGGCTTCAGTCCTGAACTGGCCAACGCCTCCGTAAAGCAACGGGCAAGCCCGGCGCCCGCAGCATCTTGCGGCGCGTCCATCGCCACCGAGAATCCGGGGATCTCGGCATATATCTTTGCTTTGCGTGCCAAGGCGTGCTCCAGGTCCTCAAGAATAAGGATGCCGCTACCTTCGCCCAGCACCAATCCGCTCCGGCGGCGATGAAATGGACGATAGGCCCGCGCCGGATCGGTGGTGTCTTTTGAAAGTAGTCCAGTGGTTCCGTACATCAGGAACGCGTAGGGGACTATCGGTGCCTCAAAGCCTCCGGCAAAAGAGACCTGGCAATGTCCCTTCTGGATGGCGTATGCAGCCAGTCCGATGCTTTGCAAACCGCCCGTGCGGTCCGCAACCACCGTCTTGGCATGGCCTTTGATTCCTGTCTTGATGCTCCACTGTCCCTGCGCGGCCGCGTAGAACCATGCAATGGCCTGGTACGCGTTGACCCGGCTGGGGCCCATATAGGTTTGCGCATACAATTCGGGCTCAGCAAAGTCCATGCCGCCCACCAGATTGGAAAAATACATTCCCACCTGGTTCGGGTCTTCGTCCTTCAGCGCGAGCCCCGCCTCTTCGGCGGCCAGTTGACAGGCCGCCATTCCCAGATGGGCAGACCTGTCTGTCTGCTGGATGATTTGTGGCTGGAGATAATCCGCTGGCCGGAAATCTTGGATCTCACCGGCTGCCTTGCAACTGTATGGCCGGGTGTCAAAACGGGTTATCTCTCCGATGGAGTTGTCGCCGGCCAGGCAACGCTCCCATACCTTGTCGGTTCCGATGCCGCTGGCGCAAATCACTCCTGCGCCAGTGACGACCACACGCCTCTTTGTTGGCATGACTATCTGCCTCCCCTTGCCGCCACGCGCTCTCCGAATTCCTGGCTGCCGAATAGAACGGCCGAATGGATTCCTGAGAACCCGCTGGCATTGCATTCCACCACGTTGATTTTTGTCTCACGGGCGCAGTTCGGCACGTAATCCAGATCGCAATCAGGATCAGGATTCTCGTAGTTTGCCGTGGGCGGAGCTACGTTCTCCTTGATGGAGAGCAGCGAGATAATCGACTCCAGTGCGCTGGCCGCACCCAGGGGATGGCCAAGAACGGATTTGGTCGAGCTGATGGGAACTTTGCGGGCATGGTCGCGGAACGCCATTTTGAAAGCGGCCGTCTCGTTGCGGTCGTTTTGCGGCGTGGAGCTTCCATGTGCGTTGATGTAATCAACCTCTTCCGGGTTGATGCGCGACAAGCCGAGCGCCTTCTCCAAGGTGTTTCCCAGGGCTAGGCCATCGGCCGGCAATCCTGTCATGTGGTATGCGTTGCAAAGGCTGGCGAACCCCAGAACATAGCCCAGAATTTCCGCTCCGCGCTTGCGTGCGTGCTCTTCTGATTCCAACACCAGCACGCCGCAACCTTCCGCCAGCAGAAAACCATCGCGGTCCCGGTCAAAAGGCCTGGAAGCTTTGGTAGGTTCATGGTTCCTTCGGGTAAGGCAGCGAATGTTATCAAAAGAGGAAAGTACGATCGGAGTAATGGGAGCGTCCGTCCCTCCGGTGATCATGATGTCCGCGATTCCATCATTGATCAGTTCGGCGGAGAGCCCAATTGCATCCACGCCGGCAGTGCAACCCGTGGACATGGTGGAACAGAACCCGTAAAAGCCGTTCCGCTTCGCAACTTGATGGGAAACCGAATGAGCGCTATAGGATTCCCATAGGCGCGGATCAGCCTGTTCCGGGTTCAGCCTGACCCGCTTGGGCTTTTTGCGCTCCTCGCCTTCCTTCAGGCAAAGCTGGCCAAAAGCTCTCTCCATGGAGTCAACTCCGCCAATGGCTGTGCCGATACACACACCTGCCCGATAGGGGTTGATCTTTTGTCTATCGAGGCCCGCGGTCTTTACCGCCTGGCTTGCCGCTACCATAGCAAATTGTGTTGATCGATCCAGATGGGCAGCGTCTTCCAGAGAAAATCCCCAGGAAGCCAGATCGAAGTTGGGAACTTGGGCCGCGATCCAGGCTGCGTTTCTTGAGCAGTCAAAATCGGTGATCGGTCCACCACAGCACTTTCCGTCCCGCACTGTGTTCCACAATGCATCCAGTCCCATTCCTGCCGGACTGATTGCGTACATGCCTGTCACAACTACATCAGCCATAGGTCACCTTTAGCTCGCATAGCTGGCGAGCTTCTGTTCGAGCAATTGCTGCCCTTCGTGAGATTTCAGATACTCGTTTATGGAATGAATCATCGCCATGCCGTTGCGATGGAGATTCCCGGAGATCTTCTGGCGCGCTTCTTCCGCGGAAGCTGCCCCCAAGACTTCCATTGCCCGCGGTTCGTTCAGCTCCACCCTGTGTGCCACCTTGACCCGCGTGGAAGAAGGGCCTTCCTCGAAAGTCCAGAGGCCGCTGTGCGCGTTCATGAGCACCGGAGGTTTCGGCTGCTGGAACGAGATGGAGCGCGGCGCAACCGCGATGCGCTGGGTCTCCATGACATATTCCTTCCCTTCGACCTGCACATGCATGGCATAGCGCTGATACCCCTGTTGTTCTTCCAGCATCTCGACCTTCACCACATGGTCAGTAAACTTGGGCCAGAGTTCCGCCCGCCAGAAGCAATGAAAGATGGCTTCTACCGGCGCTTCAATTGATCCGCGATCGGTCTGTTCCAGGATCATTTTTTCCTCTCCATAAGATTTATTTTTATGTGAAACATTCATTAATAAATAAATCGTATATCGATATTCATGTGCTTCTCCAGGTGCGGCATTCAAGCACTTTAAGCAATACTCGGTATACGTTTGTAACAATAGACCTTAAAAAACTGGATTTTGGCGCCACCGCTACGTAGCGCCAGCTTGTTTCTCTGTCCAAAGCACGCGATCACCTTCTCGCCTTCCATCTCTTTCTTGATCACGCTGAACTGCTGCGGTGAGATTCCCAGGATCCCGGCAAGCTCTTTGTCTTTGAGCGGAAGCCGTATGCACCCGGTGGCCCCCCGGTCTTCCAGCACTGAAGCCAGTTCCAGCAGCAAATGCTCAAGCCGGGCTTTCGTACCTCTGGTGCTTGATTCAGTCGCGCGTGCCCGCGCACAAAGAAGGTTGTGTAGATACTGGCGGACGATGAACAGCGCCGTTTCACCACCCTTCTGCAATGCAGCCAGCATTTCCTCCCTGCTGATTCGATACACCATGCATCGCGTGAGCGCGATGACCGAGTGCAGGGAGTCGTCCGCAAGGCCGCCGGGGTAATGGCCGAAGAGGTTCCCGGGCAGGCACAGCGCACCAATGCCCGACTTCTCCCTGGCCACCGGATCGCGCTCGAAGGCCACAACGCCCCTCTCCAGCAGAAATGCGTCCCGGGGAGCCGCGCTGCGGTCAAAAATGGGCGCGCCCGCCGGATACCACTGTGGCGCGGAGAGCAGGCCGCTTTGTTTCCATTGCCAAAGTGTCGAACGCGCGGACTCCCTGCGCCACAAGAAAGCACCGGCCCCAGTCTGGGAAGGTAGCGTCATGGTTGGGATTTCGTTCATCATGTGAATTCAGGCTACTGTCGTCATGAATTGATGGTGTCCGGTAGAAATGATCCAGGTTTGCTTCTCGCGCATGTGGCGTAATTTGCCCTCCGACGCCAGTTTCCGCTTCACGGCGCTGAATTGCTGTGGAGATATTCCGAGTAGCGAGGCCAGGTAACCATCCGTTAACGGCACCTTCACGTGCATCTCCTCGCTGGAAGGAACGCCGGCCGCGGCAGCGAACTGGATCAGGAACTTCCGCAGGCGGGCACTAGCGTCAAGATGGACCAGGTCAATCAGCGCCGTGGCCGATTCATAGAGATCGAAGGCGTGCTGCTCCATCAGCAGCACGCCAGCATCACCTCCGCCTCTGATCTGATCAATCAGCCACTGCGAATCCAGCGTTCGCACCACGCAATCCGTCAACGCGCTTGCGGAGAGTTCAAACGAATGATTCAGCACGTGCCGGCTGTGCCCGAATATCTGGCCTCGGGAGCGCAGGGCCAGAAATACCTGTTTGCCCGTGCTCAAGTAATGGCTCAAGGCAATAACTCCCTCTTCCACCAGATAGCTCCTTCGAGCCGGACTGTTTTCGGAGAGCAAGAGCGTTTTCGGGCCGCATCGCCGCACCGCAGCGGTCTGTCCAACCAGTTGCTTCCATCGATCGAGCGTGCCGGCAAGCCTGTGGACATTCCATGAGAGGGGCTCTGCATTGCTTTGTCCGTTCCAAGTATTCATCAGGTCCATAGTGGTATCTCATTGCTGGTGCGAGATGTCCCCGCCCTATGCGGCGCCCTGATCGATGGGCATTCTATAATCCGCCACGATCCCTGAAGTTTCTGCAGGTTCGCATGGTACTTTCACCAGAAATCGTGGCGTATTGCCCGGCTGGGAAATTAGCGACTCAGTCGGCTGGTTCAGATGTCACAAGGTCATCTTCAGCATTCTCATGGGGCCCACTCAGGAGGGCCACTAATTGATTGAGTGTAAGTGTCGCAGGCAGGATCCGGTTGGGGACCTGCACCCCGAACTTGTCTTCCATTGCTTCCGCCAGATCAGAAAGCGCGAGCGAATCAAACCCGAGTTCACCCAGGGTTATCACACCAGCAACTTGCTCAGCATCGATTTGTAGCTTGGCCGAAAGAATCTCCCTGACATCCCGCTCAATCGAGCTGGACACTAGAGTGACATCCTTTACAGATACTATTTTCATTATGCTTCAGCTCCTTACATATAGCTGCCTTTGTTTAACACTTAGATAACTACTGGCATAAGACCTTACTAGCTATCCGGCTGCCGTTAGATGCATGGCTTCGTGCAAAGTTACACACATGGCAACAATGACATAAATGCCATTACACATGCGTGCCTGAATAATCGCGCCTGTGACGGCGGATTGTTTCTCTGAGCTGATAAAAGGATTAAGCGGCGGAAACAGTATTAATGTCTGAGGATTTCACGGAATAATGCTGATTACGGCTAGCCTGCCGCGGCTGCCTGGAATAACCAAAAACAGAAAAGTCGAGCGCGGCAGGAAATCTTGCGCGCTGGTTTTCCGGCTTACGCATTTTCTTTTGGATCAGCTTTTTCAGGCGCTCGCGCGCCTCCGCGGACAATTGCCAGCCGGAGCCTGCTTCCGAATGACGAGAGCAATAGCATCGAATCATTCGCCGGATAATGCGGAGATGCCGCTGGTAATGCCGGCACGAGCCGCACGTCGACAGATGCGCGCAAAGGCGAAACTTTTCTTGCCAGGGGAGTTCTATCTCAAGTGACTTGGAGATCAAAGACCTGTTGCGATCGCAGCTTCCGAATAGCAGACGCCCCAGCCACGCCCCATGTTTTTTGTTCGATTGCTTGTTTTTTTTGCGCATTATGGATCAAACCTTGTCGTCATCGTGCAGATGCAAGGACTGGATTGCGCCATGCATCAATGCCGGTAATGTCCATACATCGATCTACGACTTAGATTCCGTGAGATAACAAAAGTGACAACTGCGCCCGCATTAGTTTGGATAAAAGATAATTTTCGGCAAGCGAGGGAGTCTTTAGGCCGGCTTAAGCGGCCTTGTTCATCCAGTTGGCTTCCAGGCATTCCCTGAGATAAGTCCGGGCACGGTGAAGCATGACCCATAAATTTCCTTCCGTTACATTCAAGCTTTCACAGATTTCCTTGGTATCCAACTGTTCGATTTCTCTCAAGGCAAAAGCGCTGGCCAGGCGCGGGGATACTTTGGAAAGACACTGTTGAAGCACGTCCCAGAAAGCTTTTTGTTGCGTGCATTTGGCGGGATCGATGTGCCATTCTTCAAGAGGCGAGTCCGCGCGGGCCCGCTCACTACATGATCCTGTGTCATCGGGGCCTGCCGAGTCATCGTTGAGGGAGACGGAAAGCTCGGTCACCTTGTTCTGCCTTCTCACCGCGCGATAATGATCAATTACTTTATGTTTCAGGATGCCCACGAGCCACGTTCGCTCCGAGGAGACGCCGGAAAAGCGATTTTGCGAGGCCAAGGCCGCAAGAAATGTTTCTTGTACCAGGTCCTCCGCAGTTTGTGGGTCGCGCACATGAGACATTGCGTAGCGAAACAAGCAATCTCCATGGTTGTCAACCCAAATAGTTGGATCACATAGCCGTACAGGAGCAGGCCCTTTTGGGTTCATATCCTCAGTCTTGTCTTGAACAACAGATACTTCGCTCATAACGCGCTCGCATAGTACACCATGCTATGCTGAAAATAACTTTCTACAGATAACTTATTTGAGGATGAGAGTTTTCTTATGTGCATACATATATAGATGTGCTTCCAGGTATCAATCCCAAAATGGAAACGATTAATTCGAATTGGCCAAATCTTTTGCATGATGGAATAAAATAAGATGTCAATGAAGAAGCTCACAACCAGCTCATGCCGATGAAGACCAAATGCGCAGAAGAATTGTGACCACTTACTAACTTTAGTGACTATTTTTCATGTGAGTTTGTTGTAAGGATACTTAATATCGAACGACAAAATAGGTGAGCACTAATCAACTAGAGTTGGTTAATGCTCATCCGACGCGAAAGAGCACCACTGAATGGCTGATCGCAGACAATTTGCGATCAGCCATATTTATTTCTCACCAGACACGCTACCGAGCACAATTCCCAATTCGAAGCACGATAGTTCTCTACTTTGTTATTTTCGAACAAATTATTTCATGAGTGTAAGGACGGAAAGTAATAAGCGACCAATGTCCAGCAGCTCTGAGGGTAATCAATGATTTTGCTTTTTCGGCTTGGCCGCAAATATCTGCTGAACGTTCCGAAAAAATCCTCGATGCGTCAAGTAGTCAGCGGCTTATACCAAGGTTCCAGTCCCGTTCATCCTGCGTGCTTGTCTAGACACGCGACTGCAAGAACCGGCTCAAACTTCACCAGCAATTACCAAAGTCATTACTTGTTTTAAGGAGAGATTATGCAAGTTACCGAATCGGAAAATCTTATGAAGGGTACAGAGCCTTCCAATAATAAAACATCCGGCAATCTGGGGCGCCGCGGATTTTTGAAGGGCGCGGCATCGGCAGCCGTTGTGTCGGCGATCATTCCGCTTGAACCTCTGGTGGGCGGGAAGGAATCGAAAGCCGAAGCATCTGTCGCCAGTTACGCCGCTCACAATCGCGCGAACAAGAGCTTTGAGGTCCGCAAGGCCGCGGCCAGCAACGATAAAATCGACCTTGGTGTCCTGCCTGACAACGGCGACAATGCATTGTTCTCCGATCATAGCGGGAACTGGAGCAAATGCCTGCAGCATGATGATCTGGGCATTGTGAACCAGGCTTCCTGGGATAGTTTTACCGGGGCACTTTCCAGTGGCAGCTTCAGCGACCTCCAGAACATTATCGTAGGCAATCCTGGTGGAGCCGGCTTCACGGGAACATTGAATGGTCCCGCGACAGCCCTGGCATTTGACCTGGAGGGACTTGACTCGCACGCCTTCAGCATCCCGCCGGCTCCGAGCGTCACCAGCGCGCAGACCGCGATGGAAGAGGTGGAACTCTACTGGGCAGCTATGCTGCGCGACGTGAATTTCACGCAGTATGGGAACAGCCCGGTGGCTGCCCAGGCGGCAGCGGACCTGAACAGGTGTTCCTTCATCAGAAGCAGCGCCAACAATGAATATCCCTCCGTGATCACGCCGCATAATTTGTTCCGCGGCCAGATTGTCCCCGGAGACGGCAGCGTTCAAGGACCGTATGTCTCCCAGTTCATGCTCCAGCCGACGTTTTATGGAGCCCAGCCACTCAGCCAGATGTTCGAGACCATCCTTCCCGGCCAGAGCTTCGTGACAGACGTACACGAGTATATGAGCGTGGAGAGCGGGTTCCCGCCGTCGGCGTCACTAGCCTTTGATCCGACGTTCCGGCATCTTCGCAACGGCAGGAGCTTTTCCGCATTTACCCATGTGGACGTGCTGCACCAGTCTTACTTCACCGCCTACCTTGTGTTGGTCGGCCTCAATGCGCCGCTGAACCCGGGCAATCCGTATATTGGTTCCCGGTCGCAGCACGGTTTCGGCACGCTCGATCCCGTGGAAGCTGCAGCAACCATACCGGAGATGGCGACTCGTGCCCTCAAGGCCGTCTGGTTCCAAAAGTGGATCGTCAATCTGCGCCAGCGGCCGGAAGAAGTAGCCGCCCTGATACACGCGCGGCTGACCAACAGGACGCCGCTGCCCCAGTCCTCGGCAAAGTTACACCCCGACGTGCTCAACTCGCAGGCGGTGGCCCAGGTGTTCTCGCAATTTGGCAGCTATCTGATGCCACTGGCATTCCCGGAGGGCGCGCCAACTCACCCATGCTATCCGACCGGCCACGGCACTGTTGGTGGCGCATGCATCACGGCCATCAAGTTCTTTTTTGATGGTAACGCGCCAATCCGGCCGCTGCTTCAGGCTGCCGGCAGTGACGTGATGCAGCCCAGCGAGGATGGTCTCTCGCTTGTTCCCTATACGGGCGCGGACCGGGATAGTTTGACGATCAATAGTGAGTTATCCAAACTGGCATTCAACGTCACCTTTGGCCACGGTATTCACTCTAGTATCCACTTCCGCAGCTCCAGCAGGGCGTCCATTTTGCTGGGCGAGCAGGTGGGACTCAGCATGCTTAAAGATCGTGCCATGACCTACAACGAGCCGTTCAACATCAACATCACGAAGTTTGACGGCACGACTGCGACTATCTCCAACCACTGAGATAATGGCAACTAACTTCTGCCGGGATTTCCAGAAGGAGTCCCGAACGAACAACGAACCATTCGGCAAAACTCATTCTCATGGAGCGGGAGCCCGCGGCAGCGGCTCCCGTTTCTTGCTGATGATGCAATTCAGTATGGGTGCCTGAAAAACTCATACTCCGTCGCCGGCGGCTTGCGTATCTACTTGCTAGGCACTGGGGATCGCCAGTCATTTTTCCGTAGTTCGTAGATAATGGCAATGAAATATATGACGTGTTCCAGATGGGGAATACAAAACTATGGAGAGTCAGGAAGTACCAAATTGGAACAGGAGTGCAGATTTATTAGCAATGGCCCCATATCGATGAGCTAATAATAGTAAGATATCTTTTGTATTGGGCGGTCTGGAAAGCTGCTTCTCCGCAAGGCATTCATTTCTTGTACTTCCGACGCTTGTGCGGCAACTTGCTAAGGCCATGGCGATAAACGCATTGGCTCTCAGCAACAGATGCTGCATGCAGCTTTGCACACAATCAGCTCTATCGCCATGTAGGTTAAACATCGAGTGCCAGAAAAGTGACTGAAGGGCAGAACCATCACAGTCTGAGATGAGGGATACTCATGGCGCAAAGATCAGAAATGCCACGCCTGCCGGAAAAGGGATTTCTCCAAGCGGCCGAGGACTTGGAGCAGAATCATGTTCCATTAAAACGAAGCTGGGGAGCCTTTTTTCTGGCGACTATTGAAGCGGCGTGTCTTTTTGTTGTCACCGCCGGCCGGACCGGGATTGCGCTCAGCGCAATCTCAGCTTCTGTGACCGGTTGGATCACGTTCCTGCATCGGGATATCTTTCGCATTCCTGCCCTTCTGCTGGCGATTATTGGGTCGGTGCTTAATCTGTGGATTTTATGGAGATCCCATCGCCTAAGAAATGCTCCCTCGGCCGCTTGGAGAAAAAAACCGCTCACGGCAAAAGAACGCTGGAGGATCAGTATAGTCCTGGTGCTTTCAGTGCTTACGCTTTTTACCGCTGCATTTGAGATTCACCTTCATCGCCTGATTCACCACAGCTTTATGTAGGTGATCTGCAGCAGGAGATAGGGTCCGGCCCATTCACATCATCACTGTCCCGGGAGCGCCGGCCTGTCAGGAAAGCAATTCTTTGTTGAGCCGCGCCCGGAGACGAGCGCTGAAGCCAACGGGCAGAGAAAAAAGCCGTCCGTCCGCTACCAGAACAACAACATTGCGCACACCATCAATAATTGCAGTGCAATGCCGACAATAAGATAGATGCAACTCCAGCTCATGGCGCATCTCGGGCGAAATAGTATTGTCGATATAGTTTGATACTTCGCGCCAGACGTCCTTGCAGGTCATAGCCATGGATTTTTTCCTTTTTTGAAAGGATGTCGGCTGAAAAGGCGGCCATTTTTGAACGCGGGAGCCAACATATCCTTCATTTGAAGCCGCGCCCGCACAAGACGGGTCTTTACCACTGCTTCGCTTACGCCAAGTATTTGCGCTGTTGTTGCCACACCCAGATTCTGAACTTCGCGCAACACAAACACGAGGCGGTATCGTTCCGACAACTTCGCAACAGCCTTCTGCAACAATTCCTGCACTTCCTTGCGCTCCAACGCTTCTGACGGTATCTCGCGCCAATCACCGAGAGTCTGGGGAATATATTCATCGTCCTCGCCGTCCACCGCGTTATCGAGCGAGTCATACAAGTCAGCGCGCGTTTTCCGCAGCTTCATTTTGGCTTCATTCAGCGCAATGCGGACGAGCCAGCTGCCGAACTTGCTTTCGCCTTTGAACTCCGGAAGATGGCAAAATGCCTTTAGGAAAGCATCTTGGGCGCAGTCTTCGGCTTCTGCTTCATTATGCAATAATGACATGGCACTGACGTACACCATCCGTTCATAAGGAGCTATCAGGTCGTAATACAGCTCTCGTTCACCGGCGAGGATGCGGTGAATCAGTTCGGATTCAGAAAGCGTCGTCTTTACCGCTACCGCTCCCATCATTAGCTCCCGTAGATTCTATAACTCACGCTTTGCGACGAGGGGAAATCTGCGAAGCCCGACAGCCAACAGATTGGAAAGTATCTCTTAACTTGCGCGCCCACGTGTTCCATTAATGAAACAGCACTAAGGGCTTGGCCTGATCGGCAGCGAACTCCATCATTTCTGAGACTGCTTCCCTACTCCGGGACATGGATTCAGCTTCTTAGCCTTCATCTTCTCAGCCGGGCCCCATGCTTAATGTGAGTAGTACCGGTCATTAGATTCCTGAAAACCGAAAGAGAAACATCAAAAAATGACCCTAGCTGTTACTTTGTTTAACTATTATAAAACACAAAACTTTAGACGATCCGTGGCATCCTTGCATCGAATGGATGCACGAGCCTAACCCACGCATGACACGGCTAGGCGCTTGATAACGCTACAGGCCGATTGCGGTCGTCACGATTACGGAACTCGTGTGCTGCGTAAGACCGAAATCTGTCAGCCCTGATGAAAATCCCCGGGCAGTAAGAGGTAAGAACAGCAATGCGGTATTCAAGCTCCGCAACTCGACATTGTGCACCACGTGCCCCCGTACATTTTCCAAAACAATTTCATCATCCTTGGCGTCGCTCTATCACCATTATGATTAAGTGCATCTCGATTTTGCTGTCCGCAAAATGGGTTTCGTTGCATAACCATTCGGATACAACGGACCATAAGGCACGCCACTGCTATTGCAACCAGAATCACCGGCTTGCGTATCACCAACCTCTGTCACTAATCAGCCGCCTGCGCATCCAATGACAGCTGATTATCTCGCTACATACGCGAGTATAAGGATTTACCTCACAACACGTGCTTTGGATTCCAGCTGACTCCCCTGATCAGCTACGCTTCAGACGTGGAGAGGATGGGGGCTCATGAACCAGGAAGAGTTGAAAGAACTTATCTACTATTTATCTCAAAAAGACATATCAGAATTTTCAATCGAGCGCGAGGACCTGGCCGTCAGGATCAAACGCCGTGTGGAAGTTCAAAATGATGCCGATGCTTCGATCTTATCAACATTGCTTCCCGGTAATGCGGGCTTTGTTGGCGCTGGCCAGTTGTCCGCGGCCCGCGCTGACGCGCCTGTTTCAAGTAACGCCGAAGCCAAAGAAGAGCAGTTGCAAATGCTGAAATCACCGTGGGTCGGCATATTCCATAGCTCCAAGGCATCCAATAGCCAACCTTTTCTCAGTAAGGGAGACACGGTGAAGGTAGGGCAGGTGGTGGGCATGGTGGATGTGTTGAGACTCATGCATGAAATCCACTCTGATTTTGCCGGAGAAGTACATGAAGTAATTGTGAGCGACCGGGAACCAGTTGAATACGGTCAGCCTTTATTTGCCGTCCGCCCGGAAAAGACCAACTAATCCAATACCGTGTTCAAAAACGTTCTGATCGCAAATCGTGGTGAAATCGCAGTGCGAATCATCTGCGCGTGCAAGGAACTAGGCCTTAAAACGGTGGCCGTTTACAGTGAGGCTGATTCTGAATCCAGCCATGTGCGGCTCGCGGATGCAGCAGTCTGCATAGGCTCCCCGCGTCCTGCCGATAGTTATTTAAATATCCCCGCAGTGATGAGCGCGGCGGATATTGCCGATGCGGACGCCATTCATCCGGGCTACGGCTTGTTAAGCGAGAATGCGCGCTTTGCCGAGATCTGCGAGGGCAGCAAAATCAAGTTCATCGGTCCGCCTCCTAGTGTGATTCGGCTTATGGGAGAAAAAGAAAAGGCCCGGCAGGCGATGAAGGAATCCCATATTCCCATCCTCCCCGGATCTGACGGCGTGATCGCGACTGCGGAAGATGCAGCGCAGTGGGCCAGGCAGATTGGATTTCCCGTTATTGTGAAAGCTTGCGCCGGCGGTGGCGGGAGAGGCATGCGTGTAATCCGCAGCCAGGCTGAACTCGAAAAATCATTCAACGCGGCACAATCGGAAGCGAAAGCCGCATTCGGCAATGGCAGCTTGTACATGGAAAAATTCATTGAGCGGCCGCGCCATATTGAGTTTCAAGTGCTGGGCGATTCATACGGCAATGTCGTCTGCCTGGGAGAGCGGGAGTGCAGCATACAGCGCAGGCACCAGAAATTACTGGAAGAGTCTCCTTCCATGCATGTTTCAGAAGATCTCAGGCATCGCGTGAGCAGAGCGCTGGAAAGCTGCCTTTCTTCCATTGGCTACGTCAACGCGGGGACCGTTGAGTTCCTCATGGATGAACGTGGCAACCTGCATTTCATTGAAATGAATACGCGCGTCCAGGTGGAGCATCCGGTCACGGAAATGGTTACGGGAATCGATATAGTTAAGTCACAGCTTCTTATCGCCGGCGGTGCTTGCATCAATGACCTGGTTCCTTCAGTTACGCGCTATGGACATGCCATAGAATGCCGCATCAATGCCGAGCATCCGGAGAAATTTACTCCGTCAGCGGGAACCATCAAAACATTCCGCCTCCCCGGCGGCAATGGCATACGAATAGATACGGCTGCATATGCTGGCGCTACCATTCCACCTTATTATGATTCACTTGTGGCCAAATTGATCACTCACGGCCGCGACCGTACAGAAGCTATCATGCGCATGCGAAGAGCACTGGAAATGTTTGAAGTGGAAGGAATCCATACCACTATTCCGCTTCACAGACGTATTCTCGACGATGATGGATTCGCAGAAGGAAACATCGATACAAAGTATCTGGAGCGGCTATTCGCGCCGCAAAACAGCGCCCGTGCCGCCTAGGAAAACTCTAATGATAATGCCTGGGCAAAGAAAGCATCTTTTGTCTATAGAAGAATTTGTCACAATTCAGCCCGATGATTTGTCTGATAGCTTGCATAAGAACATATAAAGAGCAAAAGAATCGGTGCTTGCAATCGCGTCCAGAAGGAGATTTTATGGCTTCTCCCGTTCCCATTAACGGTTCTGCCTCTAATATCAGAGGCTCATCCTATATGGCTGTATCGCCCGAAGGGACAAAAATAGAAATTCCCAAAGAACTGTTCACGGTTCTCTGTGATTTTCTTCAAATACGCAAAGACGCTGGTTCGATGGTCGTCCATTTCAGGAATGGCGGAGTCGCTGGGCTCGAGGCTTTAATCAAGAAACGATATAAATAACAGCGATTCATCGGAGCGTGGCCCAGGAACGTCCTCCGCTTTAGGACTGGATTCCCTTTCCCTTGTATAGGTACATTGGCGTCTGCTTTAAGCACTCTGACGTAAGGTGTTAAAAGCGTTTTTTGCGGCCGGCAATTTCTCGTTCCAAAATAGGAAATGGAATCCAATCTACATCCAGGCCAACTCGCTTTAGGGAGTTTACTTTCAGCGGATTGCGTATTTCTCTTAAGCTACTTGAATGCCTTCAAAACGAGATTATGAAATGTTCGCAAGTGACGATCTCTAGAACAGATATTTAGAACAAAAGACGTCGAGGGTGCTTTCGCGTGGATTGTGCAAATACGGAGTAAACAAAATGAGCATTCGGCGATCCAGCAAAACGATCGCGAGAAAGGAAAAGTGATGAAACGGAAAGCATCTCTCACGCAGAAATCCGTATTAGGCATCCTGACCGTCTGTATTTGTCTGTTCCTGGGCGGTGGAGCTTCCGCGGAAAACCATGACCAGAAGGCCCCTGCAAGTGGAGCAGTGTATGTCTTAACCAACCTGATTGAAGGCAATACCGTAGTTGTGTACCATCGGAGCGCGGATGGCACATTGACGCGCGTCAGTGAAGTTCCTACAGGCGGGCGCGGCAGCGGTCCCGGCGAACTGCCTCCCGGATTTGGCGATGGTCCCGGCCCCAATCCGCTGGATTCACAAGATGGCCTTGTTCTGACCGACGATGGACATTTCCTGCTTGCAGTCAATTCACGCAGCAATGATGTTTCAGTTTTTGCCGTGCATAACGACGAACTGCGCCTGGTGGATCGTGTATCTTCTAATGGCAATTTTCCCGTCAGCATTGCCCACCACAAGAATTTGATCTACGTGCTGAATGAAGGTGAGAGTCCGGACGAGTTCTTCGGCGGCGTGCCCAACATGTCAGGCTTTTGGCTGGATAACGACGGAAAGCTGCATCCAATTGCCCATTCAACCATCGTGACGGGCACACCGGATTCCGGCCCTTCCGAAGCAGCTATTACTCCAGACGGCAAGTATCTCGTTATTACCGAGATGTTCACAAACCTCATCAAGGCATTCGCGGTGCAAGAAAGTGGATTGTTAGCTGAAAAGTTAACAATAGCGGCAAATAATCCTACACCTCTCGCTGTGGATTTCGGCCATAACAATCTGGTGGCAATCACCGAGGGGAATGACACCGGGCATCGCGTTGGTTCTCCGAATGGAGCCACGCTCTCCACTTACAGAATGACGGACGGGGGCTGGCTGGAGCCCATCAGCAGGGCCACCCATGTGAACAAAACAGGAACTTGCTGGGTGCGCTTTAGCGCCGATGGACGATTTGCCTTTACCGGCGACACCGGAAGCGGGACAGTGTCTACGTTTTCCGTGTCTCGCGAAGGCGAGTTGACGTTGCTGAGCAGCGCCGATACCGGCGGGGTAGCAAGCGTCCCGATTGATCTGGCCCTCTCACGGGATGGCCGGTTCCTGTATGTTCTGGCTTCTTTCAGCGGCGCGGTCAAAGGGTTCCGGATTGAGAATGACGGATCTTTGACTCCTGTCGGCAGTGCCAACGGTCTTCCTATAACCATCCAGGGAATTGTCGCGCGATAATCGCACCTGGCCACTCTCACCCGCAAAGGAGGGATCGGTGGAATACCCCGATCCCTCTCCACCCAAGGCAGTACTGGCGGTAATTGCGGTGGGCTGAAACATGTGTCGGCGGCTGCAGCGCGCCTTTTGCCTGACGTGATCGTTACCTTGTTGTTTTCCGGAAATTTGACCGGAAATTATGTGCCCTTTCGCATGCTATGTGGGACCGACCGGCAAGGCTTTACCTCTGCCGAAGACCATCTTGAGTCACCAACGCGGCCTTGTGCCGCAAAAAGGAGCACACCTGTGAAATTGAGGATGAATTTATGGTATCGGCTGATCTTGACTATGGGAGCGATCTGGCTGGCGGCAACTTTTTTTGCGACCATTGGACACGCCGAGGATGATGCCGATGGAGGCAGAGTATATGTTCTGACAAATAAGCTGGCAGGTAATACCGTAGTTTCCCTGCAGCGTAATCAGGATGGATCATTGACGCGTTTGGAGGAAGTATCAACCGGCGGTCTTGGCAGCGGTCCTCTTCCTCTGCCTCCGCCTATCGGTGGCCCCAACCCTCTTGATTCGCAGGATGCCCTGATTGCCACTCCTGATGGCAGATTCCTGCTTGCGGTCAATGCCGGAAGCAATGAGGTTTCAGTAATGGTCATCACCAAGGAAGGCTTGGTATTGGCCGACAAAGTCAGTTCCAATGGCGAATATCCGGTCAGCCTCTCGCTCCATGGAAGCCTGGTATATGTCTTAAATTCCCATGGAAATCCCAACATCAACGGATTCAATCTGGATGATTCCGGTAAGCTGAATCCGATTCCTGATTCAACCCGCAGCGCGGGCAGCCCCACGGCAGATCCAGCCCAGATAGCGTTCTCGCCAGACGGCAATACGCTCATTGTCACTGAGAGACTGGCCAACCTAATCGATGTTTTCCAAATGACCAAAAGAGGAACTCCGGGCGCACATACTCAGCTCGTATCCAACAACCACACGCCCTTTGGAGCCGCTTTCGGGCGAGGGCGCATCATTGCGATTACGGAGACGAACGAACGTATTCCCCGCATTCCAGTGATAAATGGAGCCAGTGTCTCTACTTATCGCATTGAACCCACGGGCGAGTTGGTTGCGGTGAGCGCGGCGGTTCCGGATCATCAAAGCGCGGCCTGTTGGATCCGATTTGTTCCGAATGGCCACTTTGCCTACGTCTCCAATACCGGCAGCGGCACTCTTTCTTCCTATGCAGTATCACCCCACGGCGAGCTGGTGCTGGCGGAGGAAATAGCCGCAGATACAGGCGGTCCCCAAAGCGTTCCCATTGATCTTGCCATCACTCCGAACGGCGAATTTCTTTATGTCCTGAGTTCATTGCTCGGGACGGTCCAGGGTTATCGAATCGAGCGGAACGGCACCTTGACGCATGTCTCGAGCACTGATGGGTTTCCGATCAGCGTACAAGGGATTGTCACGCAGTAAAACAGGCCGGTGGGAAGAGCGTCTGCGCTTCCCACTACGGCACCTATTGATCGTCGGCAAGGTGGTTCTTGCGATTATTTCCATAAGCGCTTCTTTCAGTAGCTGGGATTTCCACCTGGCGGGTAATTCGACTGCCCATTGGCGTCCAGAGCACCGCAGATTTTCAAATCGGCTGCCCAGGGCAACCTGCTTAAGTACGGCTATGACTCGCTCAAGCGGATCACAACCTTTACTGACGCAAATTGAAACCTGCTTACCTCCACCGATCCGATGGGTAAGACCACGACCTACACCTACAATTCACAGGATCTGCCGCTGACCGTTCAGGATCCGCTCCATAGGCTGACAACGTTCGCTTATGACACGGCCGGCCACAAGCCGACACGCTCGGCAACATGGCAGATTTCGCGGCGAAATTCCGTCTGCGTTTGTACAGATAGCGCCATTGCAAATTGCATTCTCTCGAAGATGGAGACTCTGAGGACTAGGGGCCTAAGCGGCGGGCAGCGGCTTTGCCATCAACGGCAAGCTGCGCAAGCGAATTCCTGTAGCGTTAAAGATCGCGCCAGCCACTGCCGGGGCCAAGCCCATGAGCGGCGTTTCTCCGGCGCCCATGGAAGGCTGATCTTTGCGGTCAATCAACTCGACCTCAATCTGGGGAACATCACTGAAGCGGGGCAGGCGATAATCGGCGAAGTAAGGATTGCTGATGCGGCCATTGTCGAAGTGTATGGCTTCAAACAAGGCCCCGCCGATGCCTTGCACAATGGCGCCTGAGATCTGGTTGCGCAAACCGTTCGGATTGACCACAGCGCCACAGTCAAAAGACTGCACTACGCGAACGATCTTTATCCGTCCCATGGAGCGGTCTACAGCAATCTCCGCGCATGTTGCCAGGTAACCGCCTTTTTCAAAGCCGCCTGCGATGCCGAATCCGCGCGTAGGCGTCGCCTTCTGCTTGCCCCAGCCAAAACGCTCGGCTGCGGTTTCAAACGCGGCGCGCAGCCGTGCGTCTGTAATGTTTTTTAATCGAAAGGCAAGCGGGTCCATGCTGGCAAGATGGGCCAGTTCGTCCATGTAGCTCTCGCGGGCAAAATGATTGGCCGTAGCTGCTAGGCCGCGATACGATCCCTGCCGTAGCGGCGGATTCTTTGCAGGATGAAATTCACTCTTCTGATTTGCGACGCTGTACGGCGTGTTAATGCCTGCCGGTCCGGAGTTGTAGTTATGAAACTCCCAAGCCACCAGCGTGCCGTCCGCGGCGATTCCGCTCTTGACGTCAATCACGCCTGCAGGCCGGAAATAAGCCCATGTAAACTCTTCCTGTCGCGTCCACACCAGCTTCACCGGCTTGCCGGCGGCTTTGGCCAGACGCGCGGCTTCCACGGCGCACTCGCCAGTGTGCTTGCCACCGTATGCCGAGCCAGTATCAGGAACGATCACCCGCACTTGATTGAGTGGGATGTGAAATGCCGTTGACAATTCTTCCCGCACGCCAAACGGCCGCTGCGTGCCTGTCCACACGGTGAGCTTGTTGCCCTCCCACTCCGCAAGGGCGGCGCGCGGCTCCAGCGGCGCATGCTGAATATAGGCCGCGGTATAGGTTTGCGACAGAGTCTTTGCCGCCGAGGCCATCGCCGTTTGGACCGAACCGGTTTCACGTCCCCCGCCAAAGCCGCCTCTGCGTGCTTCGCCCTCGGTGCCCTGGCGCAAGGAATCGAAGAGCGCAGCTTCGGAAATCTGATGTGGCGCACTCCATTCGGCCTTCAGCACCTGGCGGGCATTGAGTGCCGTCTGCGGATCAGGAGCCGCGATGCCGACGAAATCTCCATCACGTACGATCTTAATGTCAGGAAGCTTCTCTGCTTCTTTTGAGTCCAATGAAACCAGTGTTGCGTTGAACGCCGTCGGACGCAGAATGGCCCCATAAAGCATGCCTGCTTGCGCCAGGTCAGAAGTGTATTTGTGTGCGCCGGTAACAAAGGCCTTGCCATCCACTTTTGGCACTGACGTTCCAGCCACATGCCATTGCGTGGCTGGTGTAAGAGCGGAGTCATCCGCTACGACCTTCACCAGATTCTGGCCGCGCGTGAGCTCACTGTAGCTGAAGCTTTCTTTCGTACGCGAGTTGGTAATAGCGCCGTCGTGCGCCACCAGCGAATTGCGATCGGCTTGCCAGCGCTGCGCCGCCATATCAAGAAGCATTTCACGCGCCACGACCGCTACCTTGCGGAGCTGCGATCCCATTTGCGGAGTAGATCGGCTCCCAAACGTGCCCAGATCGAACGGGGTGAGGTCCGTGTCTCCCATGATCATGGTGATTGAATTCGTCTGAGTGCGCAGCTCTTCCGCTACTTGCTGGGCCAGTGAGGTGCGGATGTTCTGGCCCATCTCCACCTTGCCGGTAAAGACCGTGATCTTTCCATCGGCGCCGATATGCAGCCATGAAGCAACGTCATGCGGGATTTCTTCACTACGGCCGCCGCGGCCCGATTCCTGCGCGAACACGCCAGGCCTGCATATACCCACCACCACCCCTGCCCCTAAAAGCCTAAACAGATCGCGACGGTTAACGTCAAAAAGGTGCCTTAGCGGCTCCACCGTATGTTGTTCCGCTTCCAGCAGGTCGATATAGGGGCGCGTTGGCGTCAGCTCTTTCATGGCTTCTTTGTTCCCTGAGCGGCGCGGCGGATAGCAGCCATGATCCGTGGATATGTGCCGCAGCGGCAAACATTGCCGTCCATGAACTGGATGATCTCTTCATCGGAAGGATGAGGGTGCGCCGCGAGCACTGAGTGCGCGGACATGATCATCCCCGATGTGCAGTATCCGCATTGGAAGGCCTCTTCATCGAGAAACGCCTGCTGTAAAGAGTGCAAATGACCATTTGCCGTAAGGCCCTCAATGGTCACGATCTTTTGCCCGGCCACAGACTCAGCAGGAGTGCGGCAAGAGCGAGTGGCTTTGCCCCGTACCAAAACCGTACAAGCGCCGCATTGGCCTTCACCACAGCCGTACTTGGTACCGGTCAGGCCAAGCCGGTTACGCAGGACCGAGAGCAAAGGCTCTTCGGACGCACACTCGGTCTTGTGTTCAGCTCCGTTCACAATCAGGGTAATGGATGGCATGCTCGACGCAGTAAACTCTAATTTCCCTCCCGACTATTCTAACTCTGGCGCCCTCCCGGGCACATCCAAAGGCACTTTTGATTTTCGAACGCAGTGCATCAGGAAAGGATCACCAAATAGCCCTACTCCGAAAATTGTTCCAGTCCATAGCGAAGAAAATCCCGTAAGTGATTTGGCTTTCTGCACTAACGCCCAAGAAGCTGCTGGCAGACTCCGGTCTTTTCATAATCCGAAAAATAAGTTTCTCAAGGGTTGTAAAAGTTTGCGTCTTCCATCTGGGCAGGGATCACAATACTCGAATTCTATCGCGCCGATTTTTTCCTCCATTCAACTCGGCCCGGCAAGCGATGCGCTAAGTTGTGTGCAATCGATTGCCAACTACCGATGCCGCTCACAACCGTGTGATGAAGGTCACATAAGTCTTATAGGTCATTATCTATCATCTGTTTGCGGCTAAATTAGTCATTCTCCCAGAATTTAACGCTACGCAAAACTCAGCAGACTATATAGATACTCATGTCATTTAGTGCAATTGCATTTCATAGTTAAGAAATCGTTTATCTGCATGCATTCTTTATCGGATTGCTTTGGCACAAGCCGTGCATTACTACATGGCGTCAGGGGTATAAGAAATTTTCTGCAACAAAATTCCTAGACGGAGGAGATTTAGAAATGACATTCGCACAGTTCGTGAAAAACCTGCATCGTGAAGAGTCGGGCCAAGACCTGCTTGAGTATGCATTGGTCCTGGCAGCCGTTCTGACGGCGGTTGTCGCAGGCTCAGCCAGCCTGGCTGGTGATATCGGCCAAGCGATCACCACAATCAACGCCCGCATTCAAGCTGCGGTCGCTTAAGCCGAAGCTGTGTGGCGCCGGCGGCACCGGCTTGCATGGCGCCATTCACTTCAAACCCGCGTAGCCGCTCCGCTGTGGGGCAGCTTTACTGTCTCCGCAGATCGGCTATGAGGCTTAAACACATTTCCACCGCAGGCGGTATGCTGCGGTTCAACTTTTTGCCATCTATGAACCTGGCTCAAATCATTCCGACTCTGGCGACCGCAGTTGCTGTAACTGCGGCCATCACCGACGTTCGCGACCGGCGTATACCAAACCGGCTTACGTATCTCGCCATGATCGCCGGCCTTGTGCTGCAAGCTGCGGTTCATGGTTGGCGCGGTTTGCTCCAGAGTCTGGCTGGCGGTCTTCTGTTTGGCGGCGTTTTCTTGATCTTTCACCTGGTCCGCGCCATGGGCGCGGGCGACGTGAAACTGGCGGCAGCGCTGGGCTGCATCATTGGACCGGCCGGGTCGTGGCAGGTGATGTTTGCCACCGCGGTTGCCGGAGGCGCGCTTGCCATATTGGTTATGGTTTTCACCGGCCGCGTGTTGAAGACGCTGCGCAATACGCTGGCTGTTGTCGGCTTTCACGCGGTCCACGGACTTCGCACACACCCTGAAGTCAATTTGGATAACCCCACTGCGGTACGCCTGCCTTACGGGCTCGCGTTTGCCGCAGGCACCCTGTACTGGGCATTTTTAATGCCGATGTGGAGATAAGGTTTATGGGAACACAAAGACTTGGTATCGCTCTGGTTGCTGCCTTGGTTATTTCAATCGCCATCACTTCAATCTTTTACGTTCGTATTACGCGCTCCCAGTCTTCTTCCGCTCCCTCTACAAAACGCGTGATTGCGGCCGCAGTCTCCGTACAGCCCGGTATTCCGCTCACTGCGGAAAGCCTGACGGAGATCAATTGGCCGGCGAATGTTCCGCTGGAAGGGTTGATCGAGAAGAAAGAAGATGCCATTGGCCGTGTGCCGATATATGCGCTGGAGCCAAAAGAGCCGGTGCAAAAACGTGGCCTCGCCTCCAGCGGGAGCTTCGGCCTCTCCGCCAAGATTCCAGACGGCATGCGCGCCACTTCCGTGAAGACCAATGAAGTAATGAACATTGCCGGCTTCATCTTCCCTGGTTCGCATGTGGATGTGCTGGTCACGCTGCGCGGCGAAAACAATACCTCCAGCACCACGCACACTGTGCTGCAGAACGTGCAGGTGCTGGCGACAGGTACCAAAACCGATCCCGATCCCAACGGCAAGCCAGAAAATGTGAGCGTGGTTACCCTGTTGGTCACGCCGGAAGAATCCGAAAAGCTGGCGCTGGCGCAAAGCCAGGCGACGCAAAACCAGGGCAGCATTCATTTTGTTCTACGGAATGGCGGCGATGCCGCCCGTCCGAATACCGCCCCCGTGGACATGGCCGAGTTGGCCGGGACACCAAAAAAAGCTCCCCAGCCGCAGTTGCATGCCAAACGGACGCCTGCGCCCAAGGCGCCTGAAGGTTACACGGTGGAAACGCTTTCTGGCGGCAAGATCACGGTTGCCAAATTTCCGGCAACCAACTGAACACGTTCCTGGCAGTTAAAGGAAGAGGAGGCATTCTGAAACTCGACGGAACCAAACGGCTATTATCCACGCTCAGCGGAATCATTATCATATCTGCTGGCTTTTGCCCGGTCGCTATGGCGCAAGGCGCTGTTCCTCCCAGCACCCAGCCTGCGACTGCGGAGCAGCAGTCCGCGGCACAACAAGCGACGTCGGCGGACAATTTTGCGGGCAATCAGGTCCTGCATATTCTGGTGGGTCACTCGGTTGTTATCCGGACTGATGCCCGCTTGAAACGGGTGCTGGTCGGCAACCCCGCAGTTGTTACCACCGCTACCACAGCCGCGAATGAACTGGTTGTTACTGCAGTTGCCTCCGGCAGCAGCAGCGTAGTGCTCTGGCAGGAAGACAACAAATCGCGCATCCTCGAAGTCTTTGGAGATGTAGACGTTTCCCTGCTGCGGGAAGCGGTCGCTCGCGGCTTTCCCAATGAACAGATTCAGGTGGAAGCTGAGGAGAACAGGATTGTCTTAACCGGAACGGCAACAGCGGTCCCCGTAGCTGACCAGATTGCCAAGATGGCCGTTCCTTTCTCCAAAGAGATCGTGAACTCGATTCGCATTGCGCTGCCGGGTCGGCAAAAGCAGATATTGCTGAAGGTCAAGTTCGCCCAGGTAGACCGCGCAAAAATGAGCTCGTATGGTTTCAATCTCTTCAGTACCGGAGCTGCCAACACCATCGGCGTCATTGGCACCCAGCAATTCGCTCCGCCGCAGCTGGTGAAAAACGACAACTCTGGCGGCGGCACCGGCACTGGAACCGGTGTGCCATCCAGTACGATCGGCCTGAGCGATCTGCTCAATATTTTTATCTTCCGCCCTGATATCAATCTGGGCGCAACCATTAGAGACCTGCAGCAACGGAATCTGCTGCAGATCCTGGCCGAGCCGAACCTGCTGGCCGCAAACGGCGAAGCGGCAAGGTTTCTGGCCGGCGGTGAACTACCTTACCCGGTGGTTTCTGGCGTGGCCGGCGCCAATACCGTATCTGTGCAGTTCAAGCCATTCGGCGTGAAGCTGGAATTTACGGGGACAATTCAGGAAGACAATACGATCCGGTTGAAAGTATTTCCGGAAGTCAGCTCGCTTGATTTCAGCAATGCGGTAGTCATCAACGGCTTTACACTGCCTGCGATCGCGACCCGCCATGCTGAAACAGTAGTAGACCTGCGAGATGGGCAGAGCTTCGGCATCGCGGGGCTGCTTGACCAGCGAACCGTTTCCCAGTATTCCAAAGTACCGGGCATCGGTGATATTCCAATACTGGGCCTGCTTTTCCACTCCAAGACGGTCAGCAAGACCAACTCCGAACTGGTAGTAATCGTTACTCCTTCAATCGTTGATCCGGCCTCAGCACCAATAGAACCTCCACAGTTACCCAAGGGCCCTACGACACCCCTGGATCCCAAACATTTCGATTCCAAGATTCCTTCAGGTGGTAATAGGTAATGGCTACACAAGGAAACATAACTTCGGCGGCGAATACAGCAAGTATTGCAGTAACCACGGTAGGGCTTGACGCAATGTCCTATCGCACGCTGGCCAACTTTATGCTCGCGGTGCCGGGAGCGGCGATGGCAGCAAGCGTTGAAGGCTATTCCGGAGCGGAGCGTGAAGTTGGCCGCGCCGGAGAGAAGGCGCGGACCCGTGTCTGCTTTATTGACTACGATCGAAACAATGAGCAGGCCATATGGATTACGGAACATTTGCGGAATAACTATCCGGACGTGCATGTGTTTGCGGTTTCGGCAAACACTGAACCTGAACGGATCATTGCGGCCATGCGCGTGGGCTGCATTGAGTACCTGCTGAAACCTATCCAGAACGATCGCGTTCTTGACGGGTTGGCGCGGGTGGAAGCGAAGCAGAAGGAAAGAACGCGCTCCAAAGTCCATGGCAAGATCATTACTCTGATCGGCGCCAAGGGCGGCACCGGCGTTACATCCCTGGCACTACACCTTGCGTTGGAGCTTACTGGACGTAACCAGCGCAAATGCCTGCTGGTAGATCAACACTCCGCGCTGGGCGATGCATCACTTTATCTCGGTACTGGCCGCCATCAATACAGCTTTTATGAGCTGGCCAACAACACTGACCGACTGGACCAGGAGCTACTTCAAGGCTTTCTCTTGCGCCACAATTCCGGGTTGCACCTGCTGGATTCGCCGGAGACCGTGGACGTTGTTCAAAAGGCTTCACCTTCCGCGGTGGAACGTACACTGGCATTCCTCGGAGAGAGCTATCAGTTCGTAGTGGTGGATTGCCCGCCGGGACTGAGCGATATGACCCTGGCCTGCATTTCGCAGTCTGATCGGGTCGTAATCGTGCTGACCGCGGAGCTTCCCTCCATACGCAATGCAGTTCGTTACATTGAGCACCTGGAAAGGTTGGGATACAACGCCAACAAGATCCAGATAGTACTAAACCGCCACTCCAAGCGAGGACCGCTGGCCGATGATCGTATTGAGAAGGCCCTGGGGCGGCGGATTTCCGTGCGCGTGCCCAATAGTTACAACGAAGTCATCAAGGCAATCAACGCCGGCGCGCCTATCCCTTCCGGTAAGTCTGACTTTGGCGAGGCCATTCAGCTTTGGGCACGCAACCTCGCCAGCAATACCGATGACAATGCTATGGCCCAGTCCCAGTCCGGCGGCGTGATGTCTCTGTTTAGCAGGTAGTTAGGGAGTAAAAATGGCATTTGGATTCGCAACCACTTCAGCTCCACCGGCGTCCTCCAATGGCGTCTCTGGTAAGTCCTACCAGGAGCTGAAAACAACGCTGCACCGTGAGTTGCTGAACAAGATTGACCTGGAGAGGCTCACGTCACTTCAGGACGCTTACGCACGTACCCAGGTACAGAACGTTATTTATGACCTGATCAGCGTTACCAACTTCCCTCTGAGCGGATCTGAAAGGGAGCGCGTTTGCCGTGAGGTGCTGCAGGAAGTATTCGGCCTGGGGCCGCTGGAGCCCCTGCTGCAGGACCAGACGATTACAGACATTCTGGTGAACACGCACCGTCAGGTATATGTCGAGCGTGGCGGAATGCTGGAGCTGACCAACGTTGTCTTCAAGGATGCGGCGCACCTGCGCCACATCATTGACAAAATTGTCTCCAACGTAGGGCGGCGCGTGGATGAATCTTCTCCTATGTGCGATGCGCGCCTTGATGACGGTTCGCGCGTCAATGTTGTGATTCCACCGCTCGCCATCGATGGGCCCATCATGTCCATCCGCCGATTTGGCCGCGTGCCTATTGGAATCGAGCAGTTGCTCTCGTTTCGCACCATCACGCCGAAAATGCTCGAACTGCTTCAGGCGGCGGTACAGGCGCGGCTCAATATTGTGATATCGGGCGGTACGGGCAGCGGCAAAACCACACTGCTGAATGCCTTGTCCAGTTTTATTTCTGACCGCGAACGCATCGTGAGCATTGAAGACTCGGCTGAGTTGCAAATGCAGCAGCCGCATGTGGTGAGGCTGGAATGCCGTCCCCCTAACGTGGAGGGAAAAGGAGCCGTCCGACAGCGCGAACTTGTGATCAACTCCTTACGTATGCGGCCCGACCGCATTGTGGTAGGCGAAGTACGCGGCGGTGAAGCGCTTGACATGCTCCAGGCCATGAACACCGGCCATGATGGCTCGCTGACCACTATTCACGCCAACAATCCGCGCGACGCAATCGCCCGTCTTGAAACCATGTCGTTAATGGCGGAAATCAACCTGCCCGATAAAGCCATTCGCCAGCAGATCGCAGCGGCAGTCTCGGTAATTGTGCAGGTGGCGCGTCTCAGTGACGGCTCGCGCCGCGTCACACAAATATCCGAGGTTACCGGCGTCGGCGAAGACATGGTCATGCTCCAGGACATTTTCGTGTTTGACCGTCTTGGCATCGGCCCAAACAACCATGTGCTGGGACGATTCCGTGCCACAGGGCAGCGGCCTTTGTTCATGGAACGTTTAAAAGCTTCTGGGATCCAGCTTTCGTCTGACCTGTTTGAGCACGTTTGCGAGGTATAGCCGTGACGATTGTAAGCATCTTTTTTATCGTTTTGATCGCCGCCTTTGCCGTGGTGGCCCTCGTTATTGAGCCCTCAAAAACTGACAAGCTCATCCATTCCCGGCTGGTTTCGCTGGACCGGAGCTCGGATTCCCCATCAGGCGACGAGCCAAGCATCGTAAAAGAAGTTACTTTCAGCACAGTCCCGGCATTTGACAAGTTCCTGCGGCATAACCGCCTGGCTGTTGGCCTGCATTTGCTGATTGAACAATGCGACTCGAAATGGACCGTAGGGCAAGTAGTGATCATGACTCTCTTGCTCATATGCGTGGGAGCTGCGCTGGGCAACTGGTGGATTGCGCCCGGACTACTAGGCTGGCTCCCGGGGTTGGTGTTGGGATTTTTGCCATATTTGTACCTGCTGCAGAAACGCAAGCGGCGTTCCCGGCGTTTCGCGGAACTGCTGCCGGAAGCCATTGACCTGATGTCGCGCGGCCTGCGCGCCGGCCAGGCGCTGCCGGCCACCATTGAAACCATTGCCAAGGAATGCGATGACCCGTTGCGCGCGGAGTTTCGCCGGGCCGCCGATGAGCAGAGCTTCGGCCTGCCATTCCGTGAGGCCATGCTCAACTTGAGCCGCCGCATGCCGGTGCCCGATCTCCAATTCCTGATCACCGCCATTCTGGTGCAGAAGGAAACAGGAGGCAATCTGGCGCTGATTCTCGATAAGACGTCGCACGTTCTGCGCGAGCGCATTCGCGTCATCGGTCACGTGCGGATTCGCACGGCACAGGGCCGGCTCACCGGAGGAATCCTGATTGGACTTCCCTTCGTGATTTTTATTGGCATGAATTTTTTAAATCCCGGCTATTACAAGGTGATGTTTGAGAGTACCGTCGGCGTGGAATTGGTGATTTGTGCCGCGATCTTGCTGGTGCTCGGGATACTGCTGATACGCATGATAGTAAATGTGAGGTTTTAAGGAGGAGGTAATGCTCATCTTCTTAATTTCGGCGGCCATTACGGTCTTCCTGTTTGTTATTGCCGTGTTAGTGATGTTAACCAGCAGAGACCCCGTGGAAAGCAGGCTGATGGAAGTTTCAGCCTATACAGCGCCTGATGCCGGCACGCTGATCGCAGCCACGCCCAGCACGGGTCTGGCGCGAGTAGCTGCACAAATAACCAGCATCTTCAAGCCGTTTCGCGGGCTGGTTTCCGGCTTTGACCAGGACCTGGCATACAAGCTCACACTGGCGGGCTTCCGCAAGCCGGAATACATCGAAATCTATACCGCAGCAAAACTTTTGTTGCCGGTGGCAGGCGTTATTGCAGGAACTTTCTTCGCCAGCAACATGTGGATTGCTATCGTGGTGGGCGGCCTGGGTGGCTTTTTTATACCCGATCTTGTGCTTTCGTATCTGGTAACCCGCCGGCAGACCAACATCAGCATGGCCCTTCCTGATGCGCTTGATCTGCTGGTGATCTGCATGGAAGCGGGGCTAGGGATTGATCAGGCCATGGCGCGCGTGGGCGAGGAAATGGCGGCGACCGCGCCTAGCCTCGCGGAAGAGTTCCAGATTGTCAACCGCGAGTTGCGCGCCGGGAAACCGAGGCTGGATGCCTGGCGCAGCATGGCAGAGCGTGTGGACCTTGATTTTGTCCGCCAGTTCGTCACCATGCTGGTGCAAACCGAACGTTTTGGCACACCCATTGCCCATGCGTTGGGCGTGTTCGCAGACACGTTGCGCTCCCGCCGTATGCAGGCGGCAGAGGAATTGGCGGCCAAGACCGGAGTGAAACTGCTCTTCCCACTGATCTTTTTTATTTTTCCCAGTATTTTCGTGGTAACGCTGCTGCCCGCACTCATGCACCTTAAGAAGCTCTTCCAGGAAATGATCAATTAGGACTATGCATTTTCACCACAAAGTCGTGCGCGCGGTCAACACAACCAGGAAAACGGTCCTGGGAGACAGCATTCGCGTGGCGGATACCGGATTGAGCAGGATCATCGGCCTGCTGGGCGAACGCAAACTTTTACCTGGCGACGGACTTCTGATTGTGCCCTCGCAGGGAGTGCACACCTGGGGAATGATGTTTCCCATCGATATTGTAGTGCTCGATAGCAATTGGAATGTGCTTGCCCTGCGGCATCGCATGCGTCAGTTCAGAATGACTCGGATCTTCTGGAAGGCGGCGGCCGTGCTGGAACTTCCCTCTGGCATGCTGGATTCCACCGCAACAGCAATCGGGGACGTTCTGACTTTTGATCGCGTGAAAGTTTCCGCGCAATGAGGCAAAGGTTATGTGGGTACGAAATTTGATTCATCGGCGACGCCAGGACGAGGGACAAAGCCTGTTGGAAACGGCCATCGCCATGCCGCTCCTGCTGGGCATTGCCTTCAATCTCATCAATCTTGGCTACTTCTGGTTTGTGGTGCTGTCGTTGGCAGCGGCGCCGCGACAAGGCGTGCAGTATTCCGCACAGGGTGGCGCTTCCATCACGACGGTATCAGCGCCGAGCGCAACAGCTGTGAGCACCCTTGTTTTTGAGAACATGACCAATGCCGTCCACGGCTCTAACGCGTCGAATACGGGCGTGCGAGTTTGCATGGGTACGAATCCAGCTACGGGTGGGGCCAACTGCACCCTTTTTGGCGATACTTCAATCGGTTTTTCTGCGGTCGCAGCCGATCCTGAAGGGCCAGTCTTCGCACTCAACCAGGTGGACGTTGGGTACCGGGTAACTCCCATTATTCCCGGCACAGCATTCAATGTAGTGTTGCCGGGGACTCCGATTTTCCGCCGGCACGTCTCCATGAGGTCTTTGTACTGAATATGATTCGCCCACCGCAAACTCGATCGCAACAGCAACGCGGCCAAAGCTTGCTGGAAACAGCCATGATGATTGTGGTGATTTTCACCGTTGTTTTTTGGATCTTCGAGTTGGGATGGATGATGTATACCTATGCCGTAATGGCTGATGCCGCCAATGAAGGCGTGCGCTATGCCATTGTTCATAGTGGCGGGGACGCCACTGGTACCCAAGCCAGGGTCATAACCTTTGCTCAAACCTCGCTGCATGACATTCGAGCGATGTCCCCACCGTCAGTTACCTTTCCCGATGGCAGCGCTTCTCCCCCAAACCGCGTACGCGTCACTGTGACCTATACATACGTCCCCTGGCTCAAGCAGTTCATTAATACGCCCACCATGACGACTTATGCGGAAGGGAGGATGATCGTCCCATGAAAATCTATCGCTACAGAACTTTGCAAAGGCGCTCATCACAGCACGGCCAGACGCTGATCCCGATCGTTATTTTTATCGGCCTGTTTCTTATGGCCATGCTGGGGGTGGCCACGGACTACACTCAGGTTTGGGCACGCCGCCAGATGGCGCAAGGTGCGGCAGACGCGGCCTGTGAAGCCGGAGCCGCGGATTTGTACCTGAATGCGGTTGATCCATCCTCTTCCGGACAAAACGGTCTGCAAAGTTTCAGCTGGATTGGCGCCGATTTCGATTGCACCGTCAACACCAGTACTCCGCCTTGCACGTACGCTACTCTGAACGGCTATTCCGGTTCCAAGGTTCATGTGAGCTTTCCCAGTTCCCTGCCCGGCGTGGCAGCGCTCCCCAGCACATTAGCAACCACATTCCCTTACATGGAAGTGACAATTACCGATCCGGTGCCTATGTCGTTCACCAAGATGGTTGGAGCCGCCTCGACGGTAAACATCAAGGCGAAAGCCGGTTGCGGCGTTTCACCCATCAACGTGCCTGTGCCGCTGGTGATCCTGCACACAAGTGCTTCGGGATCCCTGTCCGTTACCGGCAGCTCGAAAATCCGTATCTTCGGCGGACCGCAAAGATCCATCCAGATTGACTCCAAGGACAGCGGAGCTTTGACGGCTGGTGTCGTCGATCTTTCTCAAGGGGGACCGGCAAATACGGGTTCAGATCTCGCCGTCTTTGGCGGACCTGCAACCAAGCCTGGCAGCGTCGATGTCGGCAGTACAGGACATTACATTTCTCCGGCTGCTCCCTTCGGTGATCCATTCGCAACCAAAAGCGCACCTCCAGTGCCTGGCACACTCGGCAGCGCCAGGCCTGTTCCGTTTGGCATCAATGGTTGCCCTGACCCGAACGGATGCGTGGAGTTTACTCCCGGCAATTACACTGGCTGCAATAAAAGCAGCGCAATCAACCCTGGAGAGCAAGGCTGCTTATTGCTTCCCTACACCGGATCTAACCCGCATTTCAACATAGCTGCGCAACCGTGGGCGGCCGGCACAGCTTTTGCGGCGGGGACACTAATACAACCAACAAACTCGCAGCATAACTCGGGCGGATTTGTTTACATAGCGTTGAATTCCGGTACGTCGATCTCGCCTGCATCGTCTGGGCCGAACCCATGGAACCAAACCGTCTGCACACGACAACCCGATGGATCCTGTTTGGGAGGTACCCAGAACGATGGCAGCATCACATGGCAGAACATCGGAGTCATTGTCCTGAACAAACTGACCACGGGCATCCTTGATCCCGGCCTGTATTATGTTGCCGCGAATGGCTTCAATCTGGGTGATAACTCAACATCGCGCATGAGCACCGCTACTGGCGATGGCAGCAATGGCGTAATGTTTTACTTCAGCACCTCCGCCACCGTCGGCGTCACTTCCAACAGCGGCAAGTCTTCTCCTTGTACCTCGGCATCCTCCGGTAACGGAACCCCTAACGGATGTGTGGTGTCTTACAAAATTAACGGCACGCTGTCCTCGGTCGGTACCGGTGCTGTAGCGTCCCGGGCATTGCAATGTCCCGGCGGATCACCAAATCCAGCGCAGGTTCCGGCAACACTCGATGGAAATATTCTGCTGGGCCCGTGCTCCGGGACTTACGCCTCTCCGGACGGCAATCGCGGCTTTTTGTTCTTCCAGAATCGCGCCACCTCGGCCAGCCCCAGTTGGGGCGGTGGCGGACAGTTTTTGTCGTCGGGATTTCTATATTTTCATTCCGGTAGTGGCGGCACTTGTGGCACAAATACCAGCTGCCTGTCTTTACAGGGCGGATCCGGCGCGCACTCCTATGCCCTGGGAAACATTGTTGTGGACGAGCTTTCGTTGGGCGGAAATCCTGAAATCAATATGATCCTGAACCCTGCCGCAACCTTTGCGGTACTGAGAGCGACGTTGCTGGAATGATGCTAAGCCTCAAACTAGCCCCGCCTCCCCGCAAGCTCACGCTGGTGCCTGCGCCCGTGCTGCAAAGACGCATTAAGCCGCCGGCGCTGAAGCTGCTGCCGCGCCGCACGTATACCAGGGGGATGCTATTCTCCGGCGCTTTTCATGCAGTGGCGATTGTGGCATTCGTCTGGTTCCCTGCCCTCTTCCATAGTCCGGTTGTGATTGATAAGTACGATCACAAAAACACAGCGGTCGCATCGCCCTATGAGCCGCTCATTCTGCCTTTGCTGCCAAAGGTCACTGCCAGCGATTCCGGCGCTATGGGATCAGCCGCGCCTGCGGCGCCCAGTGCTGTGATCGACTCCATACCTCTCAAGCGTGACTATGCCGGTCCGCAGGAGATCATCTCTGACTTTCCCAACGCAACAAATCGCGTGCAGACCATTCGCCGCCCGGATCTGGTGTCGCCCCCGAACCTCAAATTTCCTGTGCGGCTGCAAAGCATGGTGATATTGCCGTCGCCAGCAGTCCCAAAGTTCGCTCCACGTAGAATTGAAGTCCAAATTCCCATTCCGGCAGCGACCGTAGAATTGCCCAAACTAGTGAGCGTTCCGCAGCCAGTTTCTGCAATTCCATCGGAGCCTGCATCTGCTAAAGCCGCCGTGCAGCCGGCCGCGGTAAGCAGCCCGATTGTCGAGTTAGAAGCCACTCAGCGAAAAGCTGTGATTGTGATAAACGCAGTCAGCGTTGCTCCCGACCCTTCTGTTCAGATTCCAGATGCCCAACTGAGCGGCAACTTTGTTGTAGGGCCGTCGCTTGGAACGGCTTCTCCGCCAAAATTCTTGGCGGGTGATGGCAAATCCGAGACTACACCTGCAAAGAATAGCGCGAGTGCTTCACAGCCATATAAAAGCGCCAGCGCAGGGATCGATAGTAATAAAGGAGCTGGGACCAGCGGCAGCTCTTCTTTACCCGCTGCTGGCAGCAGAAACATTGCTGGAACGGGCGTCACATCCGGCAATGGAACCGGCTCTGGCTCCAGCACATCAAGTCATGGTCACGGCGATGGTGGCATGAGCGGCAGAGTGACGGGCAGCAGCGGTGCAGGCGGGATTTCGATTTCTGGCGGCAGTCCGGGACGCAATGGCGGGATTGGCAGCCGGACTGTTCCGATGAGCCGATCCTATGGCATCACCATTATCTCCGGAGGTAGCAGCGGCGGAGCTGGACGTGACATGGGCGTCTTCGATCGAAGTGAGACTGTCTTCAGCGTGGCAATTCCTATGGGTGATGTGGGAGGCGGTGCGGATTGGCCAATGCAGTATGCCATGTTGAATCATGGACCGACCGGCGCAGGCATGGTGGTGCCTCCATTCGCGCAAAAGAAAGTGGCCGCCACAATGCCCAGGACCCAGCTTGCGAGTGAGCAGGGGGCCGTCTTTGTCAGCGGCGTCATTGACGAAACCGGCAAGTTGCAATCGCTGCGGTCCATACGCACGCAGGACGCGCGGTCTCAGCCGGCCATCCACGCTCTGCAGCAATGGCAATTCCTGCCCGCGCAGCTCGATGGACGGCCTGTGGCCAGCAAAGTTTTGATTGGTGTAACTGTAGTCGAGGAGTAGAGACAGCAAGCGACTCTTAGGGCGGTAAGTTTTCAGTAATGTTGATTCAATTCAATAAGGAGAGACTTCAATGGATCTAGCAACTATGGTTCGTATCGGCGCCGGTATACTTTCAGTAATATTCGTGATCATCATCGTGGTGCGGCGCAAAAAGATGGCGACCAGACGCAAACACGTGATCTAGAGTAACCGAAAGTTGGTGGACATTGGCCTGTCACGGGCGAGGAACTCAGCTCCCAGGGTAGTGACGTCGCAGGATGCTGCGCGTCCTATGACGTCTGGGCGAAAACATTTTGCAGAACAGCCTGGCCCGGAAAGATTCTCACCGGCTAGGCCGATCTGTGTTTCCTAAAATTGCTCGCATCGTCCGATATTCTTATTGAAAGGGTTTATCGAGGCAGCCAATGCGGATGGCTGGTGAAAAGGCCGCCTGCAAATCCGATCTGGTAAACCAGCAATAACCCAAATGCCATGCTGAGCAAGCCTGAAACAAGTCCAAGCCGGTGTGAAAATTTGTGGCGGCCCTTTCCCATAAACGTGAAAGCAGAAGCGATGCTCATCGTGATCAACATCATGCCGCCCACGGTTCCTGCCCCAAACACCAGCAGGTAAACTACCGCCCAGCGTGGATTGGGAATCGCAGCCAAAACAAGCAGAGCTACCGCGGCGGACCCCGCAAGCCCATGGACCACGCCCACAATAAACGGCCGTATGGGACGATATAAAGCGAGCTTGCCGAAGAGACGGTCCATAAGAGCCAATGGCGTGCGGTCAGAACGATGAGAGTGCGTTTCCGGTGAATGTCCGTGAGCGTGCGTGTGAACGTAATCGCCATGCGCATGCGGATGAATGTGCACTTCTCCAGAATCCGTGCTGGCGCTGGCCGAAATCGCTGATGCCGAACGCATGAACGCTGCAACGTTCATGATGCCAAGAACAATCAACATGAGCGCCACAGAAAATTCCATACTCAAACCAAGACGGGTAGGAATGACTACATTGAACAGGATAATCATGGCTCCTACCACGAAGATTGTAAGAGTGTGGCCCATGCCCCAGAATGCGCCGGTCATCGCCGCGCTCCTGAGCTGGCGCTGGCGCGTCACGATGGTGGTAACGGCAATTACATGGTCCGCGTCGGTCGCATGGCGCATCCCCAGAAAAAATCCTACCGCGATAATCGAAAAGAAACTGCCCATAGCCTCTCTTGTGGAAACTTTATCAAACCGGCTTTGCCGAGGATATTTTAACGGTTTTATCCTCGCCTTATACCATTTTAGTTAATAGCGTACTGATGGAAGCTATGCTACTGTAAGTTCGGCGAAGCTCCTGCGGCAACATAAAGGATGGCGAAAGCATTCGGAGACGAGTTGCGGCGCAGAATCTTGCAGTGTTGCGAGGAAGGT